>JAUWRZ010000215.1 GCA_030610325.1 Sulfurimonadaceae bacterium
ATACATCGAGCGGTATACTTGACGGCTTTATCACTACTTTTTTTAGCGTAAGTGAAGAAGAGCTTCCGGTCGACATCACGGATCTGATAAAAAGCTCTATCAGCTTGTTCAGAGGTGATGTCTTGTTGAAGGTATTGCCAGATAAGGAAGTTCTTCGCCCGACTCGGGACTTTTGTGTCGATCTCCGCAAGTGTGACTGCATGACCCATGCTCACCAGAAGCAGGGCAGTCGATAGTAGACGGATCACAGTGAGCCGGCAAGACCGTTGAGAAGATTGACGAGGATGACATCAAGGATCTGCAGTCCGATGATGATGACGATCGGAGCGAGATCTATGCCGTTAAAGGTCGTCGGAAAGAGACGTCTTACAAATGCATATGCAGGTTCTGTCAGACGACCGAGCACCTGTATGATAGGGTTGTAAGGGTCAGGTTTGACCCAACTGATAAGTGCGGCGATGATGACCACCCAGATATAAACGGTGATAAGGCTGTGCAAGATGCCGCCAAGCCCATAGATGATGCTTCCCATTGTACTCATTTTACGATCTCCCCAAGGTAGTTTTTAAGATGGATATACAGATCAGCCAGCTCCGGACCATGTTCGGCTCCCGTAAGCAGCAGACGCAGTGGTCTGGAGAAGGACTCGCCTTTAAGACCTGTCTCTTTTATAAGGTAAGAGTTGAACGCGTCAAACTCCTCAAAGAACGGTGCACTGTTTATTGCCACACGCAGCTTATCTGCCGCTTCGGTAAACATCTCAGGGATGACCTTCTCGGCAAAGATCGGTTCGATCTTGGTGCGTAGCTCTTTAAACGTTCCCGCCTCTTCAAGGTAGATCTTGGCGACCTCACCTATGTCACTGTCTGCGAACCCGACATAACGTGAAAGCTCTTTGGGCTCCATACGTCTGAGATGCTCACGATTGATAGACTTTAGTCTATCAATATCGAAACGGGCAGGGGAGCGGGAGATCTTGGCAAGGTCGAACCACTCCAGTGCTTCTGCCAGCGTAAAGATCTCATGAGAGACTTTGTTACCGATAAGGATCAGATAGTTAGCGATAGCATCAGGTAGATAGCCCTCTTCGAGAAACCACTTCACGCTTGAGCCATCATCTTGCTTGCTCATCTCCTTACCGGAGTCGTTCAAGATCATCGGCAGGTGTGCATACTCTGTCTGCTTATCATAGCCAAGAGCATCACGCACAGCGATCTGCTTTGGTGTGTTGTTCATGTGCTCCTCTCCACGGATGACGATGGAGATATCACTGAGCATATCATCTACGGCGCAGGCAAAGTCGTAGGTCGGAAGCTTCTCTGCACTCATGATGACAAGACTGTCGATGTCCTGCGGGTCGAAGTCCATCTCCCCTTTGATGACATCTGTCACTTTGATCGCTTTGGCAGGTCGGTTCAGACGAATGGTAAAAGGGTTCTCGTTATCGATCGTCTCTTCAGGACGCAGATGCGTACAGGTGTCATCGTAACGAAACGCGATCTTGTTGGCTTTGGCCAGCTCGCGCTTTCTATCAAGCTCAGCAGGCGTACAGAAACAGTTAAACGCTTTTTTATCCTGAAGCAGACTGATCGCCATGGCGCGGTGATAACGCAGATTATTGCTTTGATAGATGACATCACTGTACTCTATGCCAAAAAGTGCCAGAAGCTCCAGGATCTCTTTATCTTTACCCTCGATATTTCGCTGGGTGTCTGTATCTTCAATACGTACGACAAGAGGTTCATCCCGCTGTTTTGAGATAATATAATTAAAAAGTGCGACACGGAGATCTCCGATGTGCATATCACCAGTAGGACTGGGGGCAAAACGTAACATTGAGGTTCCTGGAAAGTTTTTATGTGATTCTAGCGAAATCTAATGAAAGGTCGATGAATATCCGTTAAAAAATGCAGTTTGCAGGTAAGATCGAGTGGCAGAGTGCCACTGATATATCTACATCATACTTTTTGCAAGACGCAGCAGTTCGGGGTCGAGTACATTGGGCTGATTGGCGACATCATCGATGGATTTATAGTTGAAGCGGCTGTTGTTATAACAGATGACCGAATCTTTTCTTCCGGAGATCAGACCATCGATAGCTTCCGTGACGAAACGGTACGCCATCAATCTGTCACGACTCGTCGGATTACCCCCTCTTTGGATGTGCCCAAGGACGGTAGCTCTTGATTCGATGCCGATGACATCCTCAAACCACTCTGAGATCTCCTGCGCAGACTGATCCACACCTTCTGAGACAACAGCGATAAAATAGGTCCGCCCATCTTCTATCTGCTGCTTGAAAAGTCTCTCAAATGCCTTGAGGTCATATTTGACCTCCGGGATCAGACAGAGCTCAGCTCCAGAGGTCAATGCCGAGACCAGGGTCAGATAGCCGCAATCGCGACCCATCGCTTCGAGTACGAAAGCACGTTTGAACGAAGATGCGGTATCACGTATCGCGTCAAGTGCACTCTGGATGATGTTTAAAGCCGTATCGACACCCAGACAGTAGTCTGTACCGGCGATATCGTTATCTATAGTAGAAGGGATCCCGCTAAACGCTATGCCGGTCTCTTTGTAAAACTTCTCAACACCACGGAAGCTACCATCACCACCAAGGACGACAAGTTTATCTATGCCATGGCGGTCAAGGTTGGCTTTTGCCTCCGCCCGGAAAGAGGGCTCCCTGAAACGTTTTGATCGGGCGGAACGGATCTTCGTGCCACCACGGTTGATAATACCGCTGACATCAGAATAGGTAGCCTGATGGATATTATCATCGATCAGCCCCTCATAACCATCATAGACCAGATACGGTGTCAGACCGTTCTCGATACTGTACTCTACAAAATGTTTGATGGCCGGATTCATACCAGAGACATCACCTCCGGAACAAAGTATCGCGATCTTACTCATCTATGCTCTTCCTGCGGTTGTAAATTTTGTGCAATCTTACCACAATATATGCACTCTGTATGTAATCTTCCTGGTAAATAAAAGAGCATATACTACTTTTTACTCAGTAAGATCAAAGATGTACAAAATATAACTGTTTTGTAATAATAAAATTATAGATCTTAATGTAGAATGACAGCATCAGAAAAGGATTACTATGATCAAGATAACAAAAAAAGGTGCAAAAGCATGGGTCACCTTTACCTATACCCCAGATCAGGAGGTAGAGAGCGTACATCTATCCGGTGAGTGGAGTGAGTGGAAAGATGAGCCGATGAAACAGAAGAAAAACGGTGACTACTCTATCACAAAGGTCATCAAGACCGGCGAGAGTTATGAGTTTGGCTATAAGATCGATGGAAATGAATGGCTTGTCGAAGCCATGTGCCCAGTCACGACTTCACCTTTTTACACAGAGAACTCTATACTTGAACTCTAAGAAGATATGTACAGGTCTGTGCTTATCCTTTTAACACGGACCATCAGGATGCCTGTCACCAAAGCGGACAGACGACCTCTCTACTCTACAAGCTTTACTGAAAGACAAATCGATTATGTAAGGAACAGCCAATGAAAGCAGTCGTAATGGCAGGCGGATTCGGGACCAGGATCCAACCTCTGACAAACTCCCGTCCGAAACCAATGTTACCGATCATCAACATGCCGATGATGCAGCACACCATGCTCACACTAAAAGATCTCGGGATCAAAGACTTTATCCTACTTCTTTACTTCAAACCTGAGGTCATCAAGGCACACTTTGGAGATGGAAGCCATCTGGGCATGAACATCAGTTACGTCGTACCTGATGATGACTACGGTACTGCCGGTGCGGTCAAACTGGCTCAAAAAGAGATCGGTGACGACAACTTCATCATCATCAGCGGCGACCTTGTGACCGACTTTGATTTCCAGAAGATCTTTGACTACCATGAGCAGAAAAAGTCAAAACTGACTATTACACTGACTTCGGTCGAGAACCCGCTTCAGTTTGGTGTAGTCATAGCCAATGACGAGGGCAAGATCGAGAAGTTCCTTGAGAAGCCAAGCTGGGGAGAGGTCTTCAGCGATACTATCAACACCGGTATCTATATCATCGAACCTGAGATACTCGACTATATCCCTCATGGAGACAATTTCGACTTCGCCAAAGACCTTTTTCCACTTTTAATGCGTGAGGACATCGATCTCATGGCAGGTTACGCTTCTGGTTACTGGCGAGATGTCGGTAATCCGGAGAGCTATCGCGAGGTCTATGATGATATCCTCAATGACCGAGTGAAGTTTACCTTCAGAGGTATCGAGACACAGTTCCCTGATGGCGTGCTCTACAGTGAAGAGCCTTATAAGCTTGAGAAGAACGTCGAAGTGATCGGTAAAGTGGTCTTGGGCAAAGGTGTCACTATTGGCAAAGGGACTACCCTTAAAAATGTAGTCGTAGGAGATAATGTCTCTATCGGCGAGAACTGTAAACTTAGAAACACCGTCTTCTGGGAGGGCATCACCGTTGACAAGGGTGTCACACTGGACAACTCGGTCATCTGTAATAACAATGTCATCGGTAAGAACTCACAGGCTAAAGCAGGTCTCATACTCGCAGAGGGGTGTGACATAGGACAGCTCGTGACGATCGAGCAGGA
>JAUWRZ010000295.1 GCA_030610325.1 Sulfurimonadaceae bacterium
CAGAATATTTGCTATAGTGTACCCTCTACAGATTTAAGGGGAGGTTGCATAAGGGAGAGATCCGGGTCATAAAAAGTCACATACTCTCAAGATAACATAGGAAGAAACCACAAATATTATTATTTATTAACATTTTATAATTTTTTATGTTATACTTCTAGGATCAGACGGAAGAGAGGAAGCTTATGTATACAGAATATAAAAAAGAGGTCCTTATCATCAAAGACAGTGGAAGATCGCTTGATCATCGTCAACTTGCACTGCGCAACCTGCTTACCCTCTACACCGCACATAAAAAGAAGCATAGCCATGAGGCTGTCTTCTACATCAAACAGTCTGTCCTGCATCTCTTTCGCGTAGGTGTACTGAGAGGACTTACGGAAGGCCTTGGAAGTCTTAAACTGGTCTGGCTTGACATCATGGAGTCTGTGACCAATGAAGAGATGGAGAAGATGGGCCTGAGTCCAACAGATATAGTAGACTTTCATAAACTGATGGAGAAGTTCAGACAAAGCGTCAATCCTGCCAATACAAGGTACCAGATGTATACGCAAGATACCGAAGATGAGATCTATGATCTCTTACGCGAAAGAAGATCATCGGAGAAGAGAAACCTCTGGATATCGGTCGCTTAAGAGCACCTCTGCTCATGTGACCGATCCCACTATTATCTCTTTTTTACTTCCTGAGTGTTAGAATTCCGCCACTACAGCCAGAAAGTAGATCATCATGACCAACCCTAACAATACCCTTCCTCAGAATATCCAGGACCTTATCACATCACTCTCAACGCAACAGGCTATGCCACTTGGCAAGATCAACGAGATTCCATTCGTAGCCATAAGACTAGAGGCATCCAAAGAGGAGCTTATCAGAGATGAGACCATCATCTCTGAGCTCAAACCCTCGATCTTCAATGTCGACTACCGGGGTGAGACTATCGCTCTGTGCTTTGTCCAGTTCAGACTCAACCGATCAAAAGAGACGGTCTATACTGTCCAGTACGACCTGAAGAACGAAAAACAGTTCAGTGATGTCTGGGCCCTTCTGGAGATGCAAAGATATGGTCTTCTTATCGCTACGGAGCAAGTACACGACTTTCAACAGTTCGATGCCAACTTCGAAGCAGACTTCCATCCCAGAGATATCCTGGCCGGAGCCAGAGGCAGCGCGACAGACTATGACACAGCTCTGTTCGATGAAGTGGCGTTTGCCCTGCGTTCACAGACAAGGAGTGAGCATGAGCTATGGGACCTGCTTAATGAGATGACACCATTTGATCAGCAGTGGTATGGCCGACTGAAGTTAGGTCGTCAATAGTAGCACTAGCTGTTACGCACGACTACAAAACATTCGAAATCAAAAATAAAACGATCCCTCTGAGGGTAAATGATAATCTTTGGTTATAATAAGCAAAAATGGAGTGCAGATGAACTATAAGATAGGTAAATTCGCAAGCAGTATCGCCCCACTCGAATTAAAGAAGCAGTCTCTCTATAACAACACCCTGATCCTCGGAGAAGAGGGGTCAGGTAAAACGAACCTGGCCAGTAAGATAAGAGAGTATGTGATCGACAACAGCATCCCAACGATATATCTCGATCTCTCAGATCCTGAGGAGAGCAAAGTCGAAGCCAGATATAAACATTGTGATCAACATCAATATCTGAGATTTGAAGAGTCTGAGAGCTTTGATACGGCCTTTTCAGAAGCGATCAAAAACAGACGTAATATCTACCTGGCAGCTGATACAAAGTACTTCACAAGTAAACGAGATGAGAGAAGCAAGCTTTCACAGACTATAGCGACTAAAGAGCTACTTGAGAACTACTACTATTTCCTTCATGACGTCTCACTCTTAAATGCTTTTTATACACAGTTCGAAGACTTCCTATTTTATATCCTAAACCTGATACGTTCTAAAAAGTATGGTCTGACTTTCCTGGCTCATCCACATGAGATCTTTGAGAGTGCCGAGATAAAACTGCTCTTTACTTTCTTATACCTAGGACGGTACTCCAATATAGATTATTACAACACGGCTAGCCTCAAAGACCTTCAACGTAACACCTTTTTCTATCAACACCGTCTGAACACCAGGTCTGTGCTCTTCAACCAGATATGCAGTGACCTGGTTACGATCGACGAGTCTCCGGAGAACAAGCTTATCATCTAGCACTACTCTGCCTACTTCTATCAGTACACTCCATGCTCTATCAGTGTAGATGCTATCTCCTGCGATCACAGGAGTATAGTCCGATCTGACTTCATAAGCGATATCATCATACACTGGTATCTGCTATCAGTCTCGCTCATACAGTGAACCTCTACTTCTGTCCACATCTCCTTTTAAAGCTTCAAGTCGCTCTATTCTATCTTCTGTCGTAGGGTGTGTGCGAAAGAGTCCCGCCATATTGAGATGTTTTGCACTTAGAGGATTTACGATGAACATATGTGCTGTGGCCTCATCTGCATCACGCATACCGGTTCGGTGATTGGCAGAAGAGAGTTTAGCAAGCGCACTTTGCAACCACTCCGGATGTCCGGTAAGACGAGCAGCACCTTCATCAGCCAGATACTCCCGGCTGCGACTCACACTCATCTGGATCACCATCGCCGCAACAGGTAAGATAAGCGCAAGTACGATCATGATCAGGGGGTTTGGACGGCCCTCACCCCGCCCGCCAAACATCGCACTAAACTGCATCATATTAGCGATCATGGTTATCGCTCCGGCTATCGTCGCCGCAACAGTCCCGATAAGGATATCGTAGTGTCTGACATGAGAGAGTTCATGGGCTATCACCGCTTCGACCTCACCTTCATCAAGCATATTAAGCAATCCTTCTGTGATAGCGACAGCCGCATGTCCCGGGTTACGTCCTGTAGCAAAGGCGTTTGGTGTATGATCAGCGATGATATAGACTTTTGGCATCGGGATCTCGGCACGCTGTGTCAAGCGTCTGACGATAGCATAGAGTCCACCGGCACTATGTTCATCGACCTCGATAGCGTTGTAGTGCTTTAGTACCATCTTATCTGAGTAGAAATAACTATAGAAGTTCATGCCCCCGACGATGACAAGTGCGATCAGCATACCACTTTGGCCACCAAGCATACCACCGATCGAGACCATGATGACACTCATCAATGTTAGCAGACCTACTGTCTTGATCTGTTCCATATAGCTACCTTTACTGTTTGACTAATATAGCCTTGTTACTTTGAATATCTATGACTTCGACTCTATCTCCATCTTTATAGCCACTGAGATCATCATCTGTCTGCCAGAAGGTACCATCCATTCTGATCCTTCCATCATCGACAATGCCTACACCACTTTGATGTACATGCTCTTCACTACTGTCCTCACTTCTATCTACAAACTCCATCGCTCTTTTTCGAAGTATGAAGGCCAGGATGAGACCAATAGAGAATGCTATGGATAATTGCACATAACCATCACCAAACGCAAAGAGATACGAAGATAGACCGACAGCTATAAGACCTATCCCTATCCAGACAATAAAGAACGAATAGAGGACGATCTCAAATCCTATTAGAAAGATCCCGGCTGCTATGAGGTAAGCCGGATC
>JAUWRZ010000422.1 GCA_030610325.1 Sulfurimonadaceae bacterium
GTCCACTCTCTCTATAGCGTTCAGGGTGGTTTTCTAAACAAAGACAACCATATGGCAGGACTCGTCGCGACAGCGGCTGAGCAAGCCGGAGTCAAGCAGATCATCTATCTTGGTGGACTGGGATCGGATTCTTCAGCTGCACCACTCTCCAAACACCTTCAAAGTCGCCACGAGACTGGCGATCATCTACGCCGTCGCCATCAAGCCGTCACCGAGCTTCGAGCCGGGATCATCATCGGAGAAGGGTCTGCCAGTTTTGAGCTGATCCGTACACTGGGGACAAAACTCCCTATTGTCCCAGATCTGGGGGAAAAAGAGGGATACTGCCAGCCCATCTTCGTCAATGACGTCATCGCCTATCTACTTCACGCTCTATTGAACCAGCGTTATTACGGCCAGATCGCTGAAATAGGCTGCGACGATGTCGTACACTATAGTGAGATGGTGAATGTCTATGCCAAAGGTGTCAATAACAGGCATATCTTCTCTCTCTCACTCCCCTTTCTCGATAAGCTACTGACACCGGCAGTGATCAGCTGGTTTGCCTCACGCCTATCCGGGATGCCGTACATCCTGATCTACCGGCTTGCTGAAGGCACATACTCCCATGCGACCATCCATGATTTTCCGCTCAAAGATATCGATCCCGACATCCCATTCACTCCACTGCCTCTGGAGGATGCGATGAAGATCGCAGCAAAACGCAGTGAAGAGGGGTTTATAAACAGTCTCTGGTCGACTCCCTATGAGCTCTCGGTATTAAACAAAGAGAGTAAAAAGCAGCTTCTGTCTCTAAGCTCACAGGAGACTGATGGACTGATCTACGATGAACACATCAAAAAGATCCCCTCCGAAAAAGTCGACGAGATCTTTAAACGCATAAAAGACATCGGTGGGGAGAATGGATACTATTGCGCTCCATGGTTCTGGAAAAGCCGGGGTCTTATCGACAAACTCTTAGGTGGTCCCGGGCTCAACCAGTGGTCCCGACGATCAAATGACCTTCTGCGTGTAGGTGACCGTATCGACTTCTGGGTCGTCACGTTTTATAAGAACACACCGACGCACAAAGTCTTACGCCTAAAAAGCAATATGAAGACCCCGGGAACAGTATGGCTACAGTTTAGTATAGAAGACGCAGAGAACAGTTCGCATTCCGTGTTGACACTGCGTCCCTATTTTGACTCTTCAAGTATCTCTGGTTATCTATATTGGTACAGCCTCTATTTTGTACACAAAATACTCATCAGACAGATGATAGACAATATCTCCAGAACTTAGGTCTCAATACCTACAGGGTACCTCTTTCAAGTAACTAAGATCATACACGGATCAAGCTGCGACAAGTCTAAGTCCCAGTGCAGTAGCTTGCTTGTTCAATCGTCTCAACTTTCTTTCACTGTTCTTGAGCTCTTCAGAAGAAAAGACACTTTCATCATATTTTACTTTTTTGCTCAGCAGTACATAGACTATCCTCGCAAGCTTATGTGCTGTCGCAGTGATCGCTTTTGGAGCACCAAGGCGTGAACGCATCTTACGATAGTAGTCACCGATATAGGACTTGGAGTTTCCGACACCATAGGCAGCGAGTCTTAGTGCCTTGGCAACACGGTTCGCACTTGAGAGTGTCTTAGATGAGAGGACCTTATTGCCACTGATCTTATTGTTGGGAGAGAGACTGAGCCATGAGGTGAAGTGACGCCGTGTCTTGAACTTATGGATATCCAGACCGATCTCTGTAAAGATGGTGTGTGCCGTCAAGGTATTGATACCCGGTACGGCAGTCAGATCGACTCCGAGTATATTAGAGAGATAGCTTTGGATATCAAAGTGATACTCGTTGCCTTGAGGTCTTTTACCCTTTTTTTTCTGTTTCGGCTTTGTCAAGGGTCCTTGGCTAATATTCTCATCAGGGCCTGTATCATCAGTGTCAAATGCTTTGAGATAGCTCTCGATCTCTTCGTCACATGATCTGATCTGTGCTCTGTAATAACGATAAAGCTCTAATGCCTGTCTAAGCGTGAAAAGATGTTCTGTCTTATAGTCACCCTCAAGTGATCTTGCGATCGTCTTCTCATCAGCTTTCATACGTCTGTCTCTAAAGGCAGCCAGGACTTTGGGATCACGTTCTCCCTCGATGATGGCATCGAGTATCAGTAAGCCTGTCTTACCAGTGATATCGTTGATGACATTATGTAGGAAGAGGTTCATCTGCGTCAGAGACTTTTGCATATGTTGGATATGAGAGGCCGCCATCTTGACTAGACTCTCTCTGTGACGTAACAGTGTCCGTACAGCGACGACATCTGCAGAAGGACGGAAAGACGCTCTTAGCAGTCCGACACTATGAAGATATTGGATCCATTGACAGTCCACGACATCTGTCTTTCTTCCTGGCACGTTCTTGACATGACGTGCGTTGACGAGATAGACCTCAAAGCCTGCCTCTTCAAGTATCTGATACACTGGTATCCAGTAGACACCAGTCGATTCCATCGCGACACTTTTGATATCGCACTGCTTTAACCATCCAGCCATCTTTTTAAGATCATCTGTGAATGTCTCAAAAGAACGGACATTCTCCTTATCCCTATCTGGAGGGACAGCGACATAGATCTCATATGCAC
>JAUWRZ010000032.1 GCA_030610325.1 Sulfurimonadaceae bacterium
ATTTTTTGGAAGAGAGTGTGAAATTTGCTATACCAAAGATATCATGGGACACCTATGCGATAGAAGGTCAGTTACGAGAGAACGACCAGATCTCCATAAAGGCCGACTATCAGATATTTGAAGATGCCACTATCTCACTTGACTTCAAAGGTGATCTTGAACTTTTCTCCAAGATCGCTGAAATACCCCTGCCCCATATAGCCATCGAACTAAAAGCCACTTTAGCAAAAGAGATTACTGCCCATGCAGAGCTTTTGGATGGTTCACTTGATCTTACGATGGACCTCGATGATCTCTCCTATCATGCAGTGGCCAAAAAGCTAAGTCTGCGCTCCTATCAAAAGCAGCAACAGATGCAGACATACCTTGATGGTACATTGGCTTTAGAGTCACAGGGGATACTCTCAGAAGTCATAGATCTCGACCTTACTCTTCAAAGTAATGATATGCATCTACTGGAGCCGACATTGACATTACTGGCAGTCAAGCAGGAGAGACCTGTACCTGTCGCTTTAAAAGCCAGCCTAAGTCTTAAAGAAGATCAGCTTCGTTCTACAGTCCATATCGATTCGACTCTGGCAAAGATAACACTTAGCAAATTGGAGTATGAGCTGGAAAAAGGGGACATCGAACTCCTCCTGGATATCGACAACAGCATCAAAGCCTATGAACCTCTTCAGCACTTACAGGTGACAGCCAAAGGACGTCACACTGACGAAAACCTGACTGCCGATGTTCGACTCGATGCCGATGGCTATCTTCTACAGCTAAAAGGTATCCTCTATGAAGAGGAGCATCTCAGTACCAAGTTTACACTGCACTCTGATGTCCTGGGACTAATAGACATCAGACCTGAGCAGAAGATAACCGGCGATCTTGTCTATGGACCCGATGGAGCCAAAGCGAACATCACCTCTACACTGCTTGATGACACCATCACTATTGACTATGATGACGACTCCTTACAGGTAAAAGCAGATACCCTCTCACTCTCCGGACTCCTACAGCATCTCAGGCAAGATCCCATCGCCTCGGCGACAATAGCTTTAAACAGTGATGTGGATCTCGCCGAGCCTCTACGCTGGCAGGCTAATCTGGATACGACTGATCTTCTACTCTCTGAAGAGCTCACCGACACACTTGGACATGATGATGCTATCGCTTTGCACATCAAAGCCTTCAATCCTGATGATAAGCATATCGTGATAAGACCAAAGATCATCAGTTCGATGATGCGCTTGGAGCAGAGTGAGATCATAGTCGACCAGGAGCACTCGACTATAGAAGTGAGTGGAGAGTTCAGAGACCTGAACATCTCCTACTACCACTCCCCCTCCCTCTCACTGCACAGTGATGTGGACCTGAATGAGCCGCTACAGATAGAGACGACCGTAAAGTCACCTTATGAGACACTGGAGATGGCACTTACCAAAAAGGGGACAGACCTTGATGGAGAGCTAAAGTTCTCATTTCATACACTTGACCGCATCACACTTTTAGAAGCGTTTAAAAGCCTTAACGGGACAGTCGACTTTAAAGGCCATGGGAATAAGCATCAGTTCAAAGCACGGCTCAAAGATATCAACAGTACCCTGTATGTCTCGACCTTTGTCGATCTCGATGGTAAGATAAGTACAGGGGAAAGTCTTGAAGGCTCATTCGACCTTAAGACGCCCTACGTGACACTAAAGACTCATCTGATCGATGACGGCAATGTCAGTGATGTGGACTTCGACTTCGATATCTCCCGACTGGACCGTTTCGCACCACTGGACCCGAAATATCGTCTCAATGGTTCCGGTCATCTCTACTCTGCCCCGCAAGAGCTAAGAGTAGATATCGATTCCAATCAGTTTGGTCCGATCGCTCTCAGACAAAAAGGTGATGATATCCATCTCGATGCTGAGAAGCTCCCTCTAAAAGAGCTTTTTGATCTGACAGAGAAAAAAGCGGTGATCGATGGTGTACTCGCACTGCATGCACAGTTGACACCCTCACATATAGGCGTGCAAATAGACTCACCACTTATCCGGCCGACAGAGAAAAATGCGTCCATGCGGCCGACCTCTCTTAGTGCGAAGCTTGCTCTCGATGGGAACATGACAAGATATGACGGCACACTCGATATCAAGACCGACTATGAGCGGTTGATGATGAGTGGTCTCGAGCTCTTCCCGGAACTCTCTACACTAAAGAGTGACTACTATCTGAGCAGTGATGATCTGACAAAAGGGACTCCCATACTGCCCGATATCCTGATAGGTCCAACTCGCTTTTATGGTGATGTGACCTATGATGGGACATTGAGACTCCAGTTAGACAACGATGCCATCACTTTTAGTGAGAAAGTCCACCAGGGCTTTGATGCGAATGCTACTGAGCCTTTCAGTATGAGTCTACATACTGATCTCATCTACGACGGAGAACATGCAGATATAGCGATGCTGGCCGAGAGTCCCTATTTTAAGCTTGATCCCTTTGAGACACATGTCGACCTAAACGACTCGATGCTGACTACCAAGCTGTACCTTGCAACAGAGCTATGGCAAAAAGACAGTGATATCGACCTTAGTATGCATTATGCCGACCCCCTTCGTATCGACGCCAAAGTGAAGACAGCCTATGAGACACTGACCCTAAACGACATCTTTATCAATACCAAGACACAGGCCATGCATGGCGACTATGAACTCTTGCTGGAGCAGACAGCAGAAGATGCCTTTCTAAAACATGGTGATGCCTGGCTCTTTGGAAAGCTTACAGATGAGCCGGTACAACAGGCGACACTGGAGAGTGACTCATTTGGTGGTCCTATCAAAGTAGTCGCAACACAGCAAAGGGTCACAATAGATGTAAAAGAGGTCCTGCTTGAGAAGGTGATAAAGTTCTTGAGCATGGACTCTGCACTGAAGTCAGGATACTTTGATCTCGATGCCGAGTTCCTCAGTGAGGACTTCCTCGAGCTCAACACAAGCACTATGAAAGCTGAGATATCTATGGATGCCACCGACTTGTTGCTTGAGGGGATCGATGTGGACAAAGATATAGATCTTTTAAAAAACTATCAGGATATCTCACTTTTTGAAGGGAACTTTCCGGGTAAAGGCATCATGACATCCATCGTCAAAGCACCGGTAAATATCGTCAGTAAGAAAAAGGTCCTGCAAAGTCGCGTAAGTCAAGTCCATGCCGATAGCTATATAGAAGATGGACGATTCTACTGTTACGACTGCGCCGTTAAGACCAAAAAGAACCGTATCGCTATCAAAGGGGGTATCGACCTTAATACGACAGATCTTCATTACTTTGAGATCGGTCTTTTACGAAAAAATGGCTGCGCGTTCTTTACTCAGGATATCAAAGGTAGTGTCAACGAACCTGATATAGAACTCTCAAAGACCTCTCTCGCTCTGATCACAGGAACGATCAAGTCTGTTGGTAATCTTGTCGGAGAAGGCGTGGACATCGGGACCTCCCTCATCAGTGAAGTGGGAACACTGACAGGAGACCTCATAGATACGACAACAGGCTTCATCCCCATTGTCAATAAAGCTACAGGAACTGCGTCCAAAGGGATAAAGGGTATTGCAGATGCCCCAGATCAGGCAAACAAGAAGTTGACACAGGATTGTGTGCCATTTTATCGTGGTGTCGTACGTCATCCAGAGTAGACTACTCTATAGATGGTACCGCTTAGCGTGTCAGAGTGTCAGACGATAGCCAGTCGTATTTATTGTCTCCAGTTCAAGGTCGGGAAGTTTCCCCCGTAAGCGGTAAAAAAGCTGTCGTCTTGTACCGGGTGTGATGTACTTAGCCGGCCAGAGCCGATCATCGATGTGAGCAAAAGAGATCACTTTCCCAGGTGCATTGACCATAAGTAAGAAGAGTTGATGCTCTTTTGCTGTCAAGGCGACATGCTCACCGTCTCTCTCAAGTTCTCTCTCTTCATGATGGTAATGATAGCCTTGCCCAAGATCAGATACAGCGCGATGATCTCTCTCATACTGATAACGGGCGATCTTAAGTTGTGCTATAAGATCATCTTCACGAAAGGGCTTGACCAGATAAGAGATCGACTTAAGCTTCGAAGCCCGTTCAAGTGTCAGTTCATCACTATAGGATGTCAGAAATATAGTCGGTATCTTATATAAGGCATCGAGTTGAGTGGCGACATCTATACCATCGACCTCCTCTTTAAGGTTTACATCAGCTATGAGCAGATCGATATTGATCTCACGTGCGATCTTCAATGCATCAGTAGAGTTATGAGCCAGATGGACAGTCGCTTGACAATTAGCCTCGATGGAACGTCTTGCACTAAGTGCGATGATGACTTCATCTTCCAAGAATAAAATGTTTTTCATAATCAACCAATACTAATTATTTTAAACATATTTTACCATTTTATCACTCAAAGGTAAACTTTTATCTCTTCTTTATCGAAAATAATGCTTTTATGTAACATTTTTAAACATATATAACTCAAAATGATAGTGCTTACGGCGTAACCTACAGATAAAAATAGTATCCTATGAAATAGGTCCTTTTTGGACTTAAAGGCATACCGTTGATCAAGACACTATTCACACTCATCTTATTACTCTACACATCTCTCGTAGCAGACGCATTCATCATCGACACAGACCTGCGATCACAAAGTGTACTTAAGGGATCTGCTCTCTTCATCGATGCCGATGGCAATAGAAGTGCTGAAGAGGTACTCAACGACCCCTCCCTTTTCAGCACTTTTGAGTCCGAAAAGATAAGACTTGGCTTTACTGACGATAAAGTCTGGATACGCTTCTCTATCAAGAACAGCACTAAGCAGCTATTACACCCTCTTCTGGGACTTGACAATCCAATGCTAGACTACATACATCTCTACAGAGTCGAAGAGTCTAAAGTCATCTCCAAAGTCAGTCAAGGGCTATTACTACCTTACGACTTTCAAGGTCCTCTTAACTTCAACTTTGAACTCTCCATCGAACCAGAGAGTACAAAAGAGTATCTTTTACAGGTCCATACCGCTGGATGTGCCCTCTATTTCAAAGCGGCAGTGATGACCAAGCAGGAGCTTTTTTATCAAGAGCTTCATCAACAGATAATAATCACCCTCTTTATTGGACTGATCCTCGGATTGATCATCTATAACTTCTTTCTCTACTTCTTTACCAAAGACAGTGTCTATCTCTACTATGTCGGGTATCAATCCTTTATACTCTTGAACTACTTCAGCATGACTACGATCACCAAACATATCTTTACACCATCACTGATGGCAGTCGATGCCTTCTTGGGTATCTATTACTTGATGGGCCTGATCATCTTTATGCTACTCTTTACCCATTCATTTTTGAAGTTACATCAGTTCAGGTGGATAGATAGAGGTATCAAGATACTCTTGATGATGGCTTTAACATTGATAGTGACCACATTCACCTGCTGCTATCTGATAGATATGAGTGTCTATATAGCCCTGCTTAGCAGCTTCTATCTGATGGGTATCAGTCTCTATCTGATGCAAAAGAGGTATCCTCATGCCAGCTATTTTGTCATAGGTTGGGGTGTCTCACTGATATCTATGATCACCGTGTTACTCTATCAGATAGGTCTGGTATCTTACATGGAAGTGTTGCCATACATATTTGAGTTTGGTATCACATTCGAAGCCATACTCTTCTCTGTCGTCCTTGCACGACGTATCAACCATACCAAAGCACTTGCCAAGGCCCTGGCTACACACAAGGTCCTCGTCAAAGAACTCCATCACCGAGTCAAGAACAATATGCAGCTGATCATCTCACTCTACCGTCTGAAGTTCTCCTTCGTCAAAGACAATGCCATCAGTTCCAGACTAATAGAAAACGAGAACAATATCATCGCTATGAGTGCTATCCATGAGGTACTCTATTCACAAGAGAGTCTTGAAGAGCTTGATACACAGATCTATTTTCAGCAGTTGATCGATCTGCTATACGACTCATTGAGTAAAAAGGACATCTCTATCATCTTTGATAGTCATGTCAGTCTGCCTCCCCAGCAGGCCATCTACTGTGGGATCATCCTCAATGAGCTGGTGACCAATGCCATCAAGTATGCTTTTGAAGAGGGAGAAAAGGGGGAGATCCAGATCTCTCTATATGAGAAAAAAAACAAAGTCACTTTTTGTATTAAAGACGATGGGAAAGGGTATGATGAGAGTATACAGACCGAATCCTTCGGTCTTGTCCTGGTAAAAGCACTGGCAGAAGGAGAGCTGCATGCTCATGTGGAGATCGATACAAAAAGGGGAAGCAGTTACTGCTTTAGCTGGGACAAGTAGCGCTCAGCAACTCACTTCGTGACTTCTACTCTTTGTCTTTGATATCATCTTGAGCTAGACCGTTAAGGTCTCCTGAGTTCTTATAGGCAAGGATAAACCAGGCCAGGACACTGATGATGCTGATAATAGCGACTGTCTCCATCTACCTGCCCTTTATATGCGTCTTCTAATACTCTTTAGAAGATCCTCAAACTCGTTTAAAACGTATATTGCAGTGTCATCTCTACGTTTTGGCCACGCTGCTCATCAGAGACGTTCTCAAGCATAGTCACTTCTGCGCCCACTGCCACATTATCAAGAAGATGATACTTCGCACCGACCTCAGCTGCGACATAGACAGCCAGTTCCGAATCGGTCGTAGTCATAGCAAAACCACTATCATAGCGGTATGACTCTGACTGCATACCGGCTTTTCCTTCAAGGTAGAGCTCAAGTCTGCCATCATTAGGATAGTGAGAGTAGATGCCATCAGCAAGTGCATACTTGGTCTGTCGATAGTAATCAGTCGCATGCTCTTCAAAATAGATGTCTGAGGTCAAAGAGAACCCCTCTTTGTTCTTGCTATTTTTAGTACCGAAAGTACTCTGTCTCTTCTGTTCGGCCATGCTCTCATACGCAAAAGCCGTAGTCGATAAAAGTGCAGCCGCGACCGGCGCTATCAGGATCCTCTTCATAAACCACCTTTTTAGTACTGACATTATAGCATCTAATCTTATTTAGACCAATAAGATCGTTAACACCCGGCCCGACAATAGGAGATGACTATCTGCTCAAATATGCTTTTAACAGACCCAGCAGTCGTTTTTCCGCTTTTTGCAGGCTTTCGCCAAAGACCATGATACCATCCTCATGCCCCCGCATCACAAACATCGGTGAGCTTAAGGGGTCTCTCTCCGGGTAGAGAGCCGCGATCTCTTCTGTCATGGCTCGCGTCCCATAGGCTGCGGTAGTAGAGAGGTCACCTCGCTGCTTTGCAAACACCCATAACGCGGGTGAGTGGATATGGATGACAGCCTTGATAGTCGGATCTAGCTCATAGATCATAGCATGGCTCAATGCTTCAGAACTCGGTCGCTCCTTACCTTTTGATCGTAAAGTAAAGGTATCAAAATCATAGCCGGTCACCTTTGTATATAGTGAAGTGCCCAACTGAGAGAGGTGCCCTGTCTGTGTAGCTGTGACATAGAACACGTCTGTGACTATCGCCTCTTTCACACTGATATTGCCATATCCCACCCCCTCAGCATCCACACCTATCACACCCAGATGGTGTAGTCGGGTACGCACCTTCTCCAGTTCACTGTAGATATCATAGGGTATGCGTGCATCAAAGATAGTGTGATCGATCGTGTACTTGATGACCCCATCAGTCATAAGAGATCCTTAAACATCGTCTCTACCGCCTCAAGCGATGCTTCACACAGCCCTCTCTCGGTGATAAGTCCGGTGATAAGATGGTGTGGCGTGACATCAAAACCGATGTTGAGCGCCTTAGACCCCTCAGGAGTGACACGAACACGTGAGATAGAGCCATCATCAAGCAGACCATGCATAAAATGGACCTCATCCTCACTTCGCTCCTCGATCTCTATCTCTTTGAGCCCATCGATAATAGTGAAGTCAAACGTCGAAGCTGGCAGTGCGATGTAGAACGGGACAGCATTCGCATCAGCGGCAAGAGCCTTAAGATAAGTGCCTATCTTGTTAGCTGCATCACCCTGTCTGCTCACCCTGTCTGCCCCGGTGATGACCAGATCGACCATACCATGCTGCATCAGATGACCTCCGGTATTATCAGCGATGATCGTATGGGCGACTCCAGCCTGCGCCAGCTCCCATGCTGTCAGACTAGCTCCCTGATTTCGCGGACGGGTCTCATCTACCCAGACATGGACATCGATACCCCTCTTTTGTGCCTCATAGACAGGTGCGAGCGCCGTACCGTCGTTGACCACCGCCAGCCATCCGGCATTACAGTGGGTAAGGAGGTCTACGGTCTCTCCACCACTCTCTGTCCAGACCTTCTCGATGAGATCAGCACCATGTCTTCCGATCTCACTTGTACGGTCACTCTCCTCATCACTGATAGCTATCGCTTCACGACGGGCATCGTTCACAAGATCAGTCGAGCTCTCCAGTACGTTCATCATCCGGTCGACTGCCCACATCAGATTGACCGCAGTCGGCCGACTTTCACGGATCTCGGCAGCGAACCCTTCAAGTCTTTTCCACTCCCCACCACTCTCCTGAGCGGAAAGATAGACACCAAAGGCAGCCACACAACCAATAGTCCCTGCCCCACGTACCACCATCTCTTTTATAGCAAAGACAGTCTCTTGGGTATTGTGAAGTCGCATCGTCTCATAACGGTGCGGTAAAGTACGCTGGTCGATCACCTCGAGTGACTCATCCTCACTCAGCCAGATAGCCCGATAGGTACCGTTCATCTCATCTCCTTAAGGTAGTCAGTCAGATCCGTTATCGTTCTCATACTACGATACGTTTTGACCAGATGTGTGCCGATAGAGAGCGCCATCTTCTCTGCCCGTGCACGTGACTCAGGCTCTTCTATGCTACGAATATCAGCCACACCTGCAATACCAAGTTGTCTACGGCAGATCTTCGCCCCCGCAAAGCCAAGGCTCTCTTGCAGGATATCTTGCATAAAGCGCTCTTGATACTTGGCCAGACCATCACCCTCTATAAAGCCCTTCTCCATCAAAGCACTCTGTTCACGCTCACACCACAATCTCAGGAACTCTTTCTCAAACTTCTCATACAACACTGCGATCGTCTCCAATATCCAAGACTGGTAATCCCTGTCTTGAGAGCGCTCAAAATGCGATACCCAGGACATCACAAGATTGGCGATCAATGCACCGATATCAAATCCAAATGGCCCAAAGAAGGCAAACTCGGGATCTATCACATAACTCTCTTTTGCATTGATCATGATGGAACCGGTATGCAGGTCCCCATGCAACAAGGCATCACTCTGGTTCATAAAACGGTATTTGAGTCCAAGCATCGCTACTTTAAAGTCATCATCCTCTCGCAGGGCTTTCGCCTCGGCTTCGATCAGCGGGTCGATCTCATTGGTCTCATGTTCCATATAGGGTGCAGTGAAGACAAAGGTCTCTGTCAATGCACAGAGCTCGCTGTTACCGACAAACTGCGCCATCATAGTACGTTTTTCCGGGCTTTCAAGGTAGAGAGAGGAGGTCTTAAAGAGCGTATGGGCAAGGAACTTACCCATATGTTCGGCAAAATCAGGGTAGATGACTGCATCGATCATCCCGTTACGCATGATGATGTGTTCATCAAGATACTGCATGACGACGACACTCATCGCCTCATCCGCATAAAGGACATCAGGTACATGTTCAGAGATCAAGGCATTATGTATCTGTAAAGAGCGTATCTCGTACGTCATCCGCTCACGTGAGAGTGGGTAACCCTCTCCCGCAATACGAAGGTAAGGTACCGCCTGCTTGAGGATAAGCGCTCTCTTTGGCACATCTACCGCACGGACGATATAGACAAAGTTTAGATTTCCATCACCGATCTCACTCACTTCCAGCTTCTGCGTACCAAAAAAACTACGTAAGGTATCAATACTGAGAAGATAGGAGATGATCTTACTCTCATCGAGTATATAGTAAGCCATAAGGACTCCTGCAAAATATGAGGAAGATAATAGCACAGAAGTGTTGAGTCAGATACTCAAAAGTATGATGATCGAGAAAGGCTAGATCACACTGTATCTTCTCAGACACACTGCTATAAGGAAGGCAACTACACTAAAAGAAGATGTACGTCAGACCTGCAGTATCTCCTGAGGGTCTAGTGATGTATAGCCGCTAATATCTTGTAGTACTCAAGCCTCTGATGGACTGCAACGATTTTGGATAAAGCCTATAAAGAGAGCAGCCGCGACAAGTACCGGAATACTCAGCCATGCTTCGTCACCTTTTAGAAGAGGAAGTGTGGCAAACATACCAAAAGCGATCAATGCCACAAGACCCATCATGGCATAGCAGAAAAATTTGTTTGTATTATCTTTATTATATGATTGCATTATAGATACCCTAGTAGTTAATATGCCAATAGTATGCCTAAAACATCACTTAAATATCCATAAAACTACATCACAATATCTAATAAAGTTATAATATAGTTTTATACTATTTTTTTATATTTTATTTGATATAAATAGCCAATAGATCACGCAAGTAGTGTCTTTTAAGGTGGATAAACTACTCTTTTTTCGTCAACAGGTGATATATCTACACTGACTTTAGCTTAACGGTGCTCAGTCCCAATCTTTAAATTTATCTGCGGTATGTTTATCCTTACTGTAACGCCTGTTATTGATGCTTTTCTCCAGTTGATTGATCGTATAAAGCAGTTCAGATCGGATGGTCTCGATCTCATCATCACTATCTCGAAAAGCTATGATCTTCTTTACCAGCTTTTCGAGATCACCGAACTCACCTTTATAGAGAGCCACGGGTTCGATACGCTCAAGATATCTTCTATTGTTATCTACTTTTTTATCAAAGATCTCTTTAGAGACCTCCTCACTGTTCAGAAGATAACCAGCCATACTCTTTTTAAAACGTTCCAGTACTCTGATATAGCGCAAGCGCTGTGTGTTTTCCACTTTTTTTCCGGGACTCTTCGCCATCTTTATCCAATATTGTTTTTCTATGAGTATAATTATAACCTTAAATCTCAGGCCCAACGATGGTCCCACACAGGAAACACGATGAAACATCTCCTAGTAGCAATACTTTTTCTCTCCGTCTCACTCTTCGCAGAGCTGACTAATAGACCCATAGACAAAGCATTGATCGACAGCGGGATACAGATCGTCGATATACGTACTCCAGGGGAGTGGGTAGAGACCGGTCTGGTCAAAGGCTCGATCCCCATCATGTTCTTTGATGAACGTGGTCAGTACGACGTTGCCCGTTTTCTTGATAAGTTACGTAAACAAGTCGATACCACAAAAGAGTTCGCTCTCATCTGCCGGACCGGAAGCCGTACCGTACCGGTATCTGACTTCCTCTCTAAAAAATTCGACTACAAGGTCATCAACATCACCGGTGGGATCATGAACGGTATGCGTAACGGGATCCCTCTGGAGCCATATAGACAGAAGTAGGTACTGATGAAGCTTTTCAAGTTCTTCCTGATGCTTATCATCCGTATAGCCCTCGTCTTTGGTGTGATCGCCCTGATCGCAACTGGTCTGTGGGGAATACTCTACCTCATATTTTATTGAGCCAGATAGACTCTTCCAGACCCACTGTTAAGATAGTAGTCAATATCATCCATATCTTTACCACTGATGGCACCTTCGGTATCGACCTTGTAAAAAAGCAGGGCATGTTCATCGATTTCCTGTAAGAAACAAAGGTCATCTGCTATATTCTTTAATAATGCTCTTAATACGTTCACTATTAAAGAACTGTTTTGGTATAAGAGTTGCTAGTTTGTAGCCAAAGGGCATCTCTAAAGGCCCTCGTTAAGGAGTCAAGCATTGCGATTTATTGACACACTGCGCCTAAAGACAAAACTTCTTTTCCTCTTCGTCCTCA
>JAUWRZ010000486.1 GCA_030610325.1 Sulfurimonadaceae bacterium
CAGAGATGGCACCACCATCCGAAACGTGACCGACCGTCCCCGAAACCCTGTCAATAGAGCTGATAGCTTTGAGGAAGAGGCGATACATCACTTCACAAGAAACCCCTCTGCAAAAGAGAAGATGGAGAGTATTCGACAAGATGGCAAAGACTATTTCTTCTACACTGCCCCACTGAAGATAGAGCCCTACTGTATGCAGTGTCACGGTAAGAGAGAGGATGTCATCCCCTACATCTCTCGCCGTTATGAGACTGCTTATGATTATAAGCTGGGTGATATCCGTGGTGTCACTAGCATCAAGATGCCCTATACCGTCATGGCAGATGAGACACTCACTCTATTTTGGAAAAACGTCTATTTTGCCTGGGCTACCATCCTTGTCCTTCTGGGCATCATCTATACAGTCATACGTCAACTCACCCTCCGAGATGTAACTCATAAAGAGGAGCTGGAGGTCGCAGTCGTAGAGAGGACCAAAGAGTTGGAGAAGGCGAACAGTAAACAGCAGCACCTCAACACGATCCTTCGGACCATCGCCGATATAAATCAGATACTCATCACTTCAGACTCCCTGGATGAGTTACTCGACAAGACGACCAGTACACTGGCAAAGAACGAGACCTTCTTATGTGTCAAGATATTGCTTGTCGAAGAGGGAGTCATTCAGGTCAAGTCCTTTCATGGCATAGGTGAAGCATCGAAAGTCCTGCCTTCGGATCAGATGACCTTTGAGCAGGGAGAGTCGACCATGATCACCGATCCCTCGAGTATCGAGATCAAAGAGTGTCAGAAGAACGCAGAGAGATATCATCTCAAAGCCATCTATATCGCTGCTCTGCATAAAGATGCTCAACGTCAAGAGACCATAGGTGTTCTACGGATCTCCACGGCTCAGGAAGGAGGTTTCACCCCTGAGGAGAAGGCTATGATGGATGAACTTGCCGGGGATCTGAGCTTTGCCATCAACTCGTTCTACCAAAAAGAGGACATCATCAGGCTCTCCTTTTATGACGCATTGACCGGACTGCCAAATAGGCGTATGCTCATCGAGCATCTTAGACAGGCCATAGGTGCCAGTGCACGTACCGGGCAATATAGTGCTCTTCTCTTTATCGATCTGGACAATTTCAAGAGTATCAACGACCTAAAAGGGCATGCGACCGGAGATGAACTCCTTCGACAGATTGCCCAAAGGCTATCAGGCCTTCTTCGTCAGAGTGATACAGTCGCCCGATTTGGCGGTGATGAGTTCATCGTCCTTATAGAGAACATCGACACCGAACGACATATCGCGGCAACAGATATCCAGACAACAGTCCAAAAGATACTTACGGCAGCGAAAGAAGAGTTTATCATCGATGAAGACTCCTTTTATGTCAGTGCCAGTATCGGCATCTCCCTCTTTGTCGGTGAAGAGTCCACCATCGATGAGCTCTTCGCCCAGGCAGACAGTGCGATGTATGCCGCCAAAGACAGCGGGCGAAACACCGCTCGTTTTTATGACTCACTGCTACAGAAGACGATGGCTGAAGAAGCACAGATGACAAATGATCTTCGTATGGCACTTGCCGCCCATCAGATACATACTGTCTATCAGGAGCAGGTAGATACCGAGGGTACTACAATAGGGGTAGAAGCCCTGATGCGATGGAAACATCCCGAACACGGATATATCTCACCGGCTGAGTTTATCCCGATTGCCGAAAGTAGCGGTATCATCATCGCTTTAGGAGATTGGATCTTCGAAGAGGCGATGCAACAGATCCGACTTTGGAGTCAGGACCCCATCAAACAGCATTGGCGGATCTCTGTCAATGTCAGTCAGCGACAATTTGAGGAAGCGATCTATGTATCCAGACTACTGGAGCAGCTACAGCGCACAGCAATAGATCCCTCCAAAATACGTCTTGAACTTACCGAAGGTCTGCTGATACAAGACACCAAAAGTGCGATGGAGACGATCAACACATTAAAAGCCATCGGGCTGAGCCTCTCTATAGATGACTTTGGAACGGGCTATTCAAGTCTGGCCTATCTCAAAGAGCTCAAGATCGATGAGC
>JAUWRZ010000070.1 GCA_030610325.1 Sulfurimonadaceae bacterium
TGTCAAAGAGAGCCAACGCCGTTTCTATGGCGCGACCTATCTGTTAGATGCTATCGGGGAGAGACTGGGTATCACAGACGATCTCAGACGAGTGTTCCCTGATTCCTACAGACAGATACTCTCTATCGCTTACTATCTTATCCTTGAGCCAGATAGTCCACTCTTTCGATTTGAGAAGTGGGGTATACTACACAAACACCCGTATGATATAGATATCCCCTCACAGCGTAGCAGTGAGCTCTTCGCTTCTGTGACAGAGGATGCTAAGAACAGGTTCTTCACCTTACAGGGTAGACGTAAAGAGGACAAGGAGTTCTGGGCATATGATACGACCTCTATCTCCAGCTATTCACAGCAGTTACGGCAAGTCCAATATGGTCACAACAAAGAGCATGACCCATTAGAGCAGTTGAACCTAGCCATTGTCTTTGGAGAGGAGTCGAACCTTCCGTTCTATTATCGTAAGCTCTCCGGTAACATCCCCGACTCAAAGACCGTAAAGCATCTTTTAGCGGACCTTGATAGCTTAGGCTTCTCAAAAGTCAGACTGGTGATGGACAGAGGGTTCTATTCCAAGGCCAATATCGATATGCTCTATAAGGCCCACCTCAAGTTCTTGCTCTCTGCCAAGATGTCACTTACTTTCATCAAGAAGGACTTGGACCCTATCTATGACACTTTTCGTTCGTTTGAACACTATGATGCCCAGTATGAGCTCTATATGCGTACCGTACAGACTACATGGGACTATAGACAAGAGAGAGCATACAAAGGTGATACACTTAAAGAGAAGCGACGGGTCTATATCCACTACTACTTCAACATAGAGAAAGCCGCTGAGGATGAGAAGGCATTTGACAACAACTTGATCGCATTACAAGATGAACTCTTAAGTGACAAGCGGGTCAAAGAGCATGAGACACAATATAGCAAATACTTCACGATCAAAGAGACCCCTAAGCGAGGCATACAAGTCCAGGTCAAAGAGGAGGTCATCGCAGAAGCTAAACGTCACTATGGCTTTTTTACCCTTGTCACCAATGAGACGATGGACGCCAAGAGAGCGTTAGAGCTCTATCGTAATAAGGATGTCGTCGAGAAAGCCTTTGGTGACCTTAAAGAACGATTGAACATGCGTCGTCTGCTTGTCTCTTCTGAACGGAGCCTTGAGGGGAAGCTTTTCGTGCAGTTTGTGGCATTGATCTATCTCTCCTATATCAAAAAGCAGATGCAGACACATCAGTTGTTTAAAAAGTATACACTGCAGACACTGCTTGACAGATTGGACGTCATCGAATGTTTCGAACGTCCTAAGCGCAGACTACGTGTAGGAGAGGTGCTTCAGAAGCAAAAAGAGATCTATCAGGCACTTGATGTCGAACCGCCTTCCTCGTTATGAGTCCTCGGGAATGTAGGGTAAAAATATTCATCACTTTAAAACAATCCAATTGACTTATCGATATTCCTTATCTCTGATGGTATGAACTTGTTGTATCAACATGTCTACGGTCGTATGTCCCATCATCTGCGCGATATGGTTGACACTGAACTTCCCAGAGCTTAACATCATGGTCGCAAAGGTCGAACGTGTATCATAGAGTCTCTGATACGGTAAGCCTACTTTTTTGAGTAGTTGTTTCCAGTGATGATCTCTTATCCGGTTCCCGTCATTGAACGGTTTGGGACGGCTTGGGCTGGTCTATAGAGAGATGATCACCTGTTCGTACAGGTCATACTTTTCCCACGGATACGTCTCTCGTCCTGTAGCCGCTCATAGAGTTTTTTGAGCTCTCTCTCAGCTACCTCGAGTGATCTTATCTTGTCATCTTTAGCGATAAAGGCTTCGAGTGCGCGCACTTTACCCTCCTCGTTACCTCGATCGGTATCTATAAGGGCTTCGATGGCATAAGCTGCCAACTCATGGTCGAGGTCTGAGGACCTGGCACTTTCGAGCGTCAGACGAAAAGCCTCATCATGCTGACAGGAGATGAGCTGTCCAAGGGCCTGATAGTTAGTCGCACCAATCATATTTTTCAGATCCTCATCTTCACTTGATGATGCTGGTTCAGGCTTGGCAGCAGCTTTTTCGGCCTGTTTGTCTACCTGATGTCCTGCTACCGCTCCGGCAGCACCTCCAACGATAGCCCCACTGACCATGTTTCGCTGCAGTCGGTAAGGATCGATCTCGCCATCGACGATAAGGTCCGTCAACGCTCCGACCATGCTCGCACCAATAGCACCGCTGGCAGCCCCTGCGGCACCATACTCGGTCGATTTCTGGGAACATCCGCTAAATATCATCAAGAAGCTCAACAACAGTGTGGTCACGACAGTAATACGCATACATCATCCTTAGCTCATGTGATCTGTTTGGCTTATTATACCGACCCCCGCAATGTCATTAAGTCAAAAGTCCTGATCGCTCTATAAGGCTTGGGATCGGAAGGCTTTGCCTGTAGTTTTGTCAACACTTCACTCATCTCATCTCTCCTTTAATAAACGTCTTCTCTATAGACGAGTTGTATAGTACAACGAAGACTTTCACCCCAACTTGAGAGCTGATCGTAAGGTATAGTGAAGATTAAAAATAAATATATTCTTAATCGTAGAAAAGATGTGAATGAGCAGGAGACCTTTGAGATAGCTTTGTATGGAGAGCAGTATTATCCCTTGATAGTGATCGGGAAGCGTCGGTCTAAGACCTCGTCTTACAGTCGCAGGTCTTTATATACTTGAGGTTCCTGCTGGGTGATCGTCCCATCAGGGAGCTGGAAATAGATCTGTCCGTTTTTGCTGTATACATTAGCGACACCTTTTTTCAGACTCTCTTTTTGTGCGTTCTTAGTCGCAGTCGCTGCGATCTTCAATACCAGTCTTTCAAAGTCACTCATAATACTTCCTCTTTAAACTCATCAAACAATGTATCATCGATAATATAGTCATTATTTGCCACTAGTTCAAACTTGTCATCGCCATTATAAAATAGTGACCACTCGTCTACCAATTCTCTATAGGTGTTCAAAAACAGTACTTTACTACGATGATACCTACGGATGATATCCTCTTCGGGGACATTATGCCCACCGACAAGTACCCGGTTCTTAACACGCAGTATGTTTTCCGACAAGTTCTCTAAAAAAAGATAGAGGAGAACGACTTTAAAGCCTTTGTCCTGTGCTGATGGGATCACCTTCATCAGATATTTTCCTGAGAGTGTCGTCTCGATCACAAACGATCGACCTTCGTTTAGTCTTTTACCTAACCGACTAAAAAAGGTCTTACCGGCTTTGATCTTATATTTTTGAAGATCATCAGGATCATACTGCTTGGCGATCTCATCAGCATTGATGAAGTCGAGATCTTGCAAGTGTGAGAAGCTCATGGCAAATGTAGTCTTACCACTACCATTTGCTCCTGCTACGATATATAGTGTCTTTTGATCGGTCGATAGACTCAAAGAGAGGACCCTTGCTTATTATTTTGCCTGAGTGATCATATTAAGGACATCCAGACTTTTCAATTTGATTCTATCATATATTAAATCTTTGGACAAATCACTAAGCTGTTATATTGAGATAAGAAGCGACTTCTAAGTAAACAGACCGAGATAAGGTAGTTTTTCAAGAATCGGTATCTTAGGATCATTAAATGACTCAAATATGTAAAGTTGGAAATGGATCTGGGGATATCTGTCTCTGTAGTGACCTGGTACATCGTAGAGGACAAGCAAGTGGCACTGTGCCCAAACTGTGCCCAAAAATAACCAATTTTTAGTGTTGTAGTAGAATCGATAGAGTCACGAAAGCCCTTATTTGTGGTCTTTCTTAGTATTTTGTAGTGTTTTGAATCAAATCCAGTATCCGGTGCCACACTCTCAGAGACCCCTATTTTACAGACTTTCCAAGCTTGATCACCACTTAGCAGCTACATGGTAGCTTTTTTCTATCTATGCTGTATTACTGATCTCATTAGACTCTCATCTTCATCTCTCTCTCACACTAAAGATCATACTGAAATCGGAAGCTAAGGACCTTTTCGCGTATTATCTCAGGTTCTTTTACTTCCGCGATGACGAGATTTGACATCAGGCGAAGATTAGACTTGAGATACCAATTGATGCCCAGTGTGATATCTCTTCCCTCTCCTCCTATCTCATCCCTGTCAGTAATATCCAGGTAGCTGATTCTCAGTGCCAGTTCGACAGCGCCATACCCTGTCTCATCAAAGCTAAAAGGCTTTTTGATCTTCATACGAGAGAACTTCGCTGTCCTTGGCTTATATTTTCGATGTTCACCTGTTAGAGACCAACTGGCCTGTCCGTACCATCCTGAGAAGCTGTAGCTTCCCTCATCATCTGAGACATTGGTCTTGATATATTCGGACTGAAAAGAGAAGGGACCCTGCACAATGGCACCCTCTATGCCAAGACGGCTGACACTCTCGACATCTTTTACTTTTGTCTTTATCATCGAGCCCTCATAGAGATGGGACTCAGCATCTGAAGAGAGGCTGATAGATGTTGAACCGTAATCACTCAGAGAGAGCGCTAACCCAAGGTGATAGACAGACTCTTTGGAAGCGACATGGGCATACGTCACCCGTCCTGTGACAGAGATCTCACCCTCCTCCTTTTTAAAGACATCATCAAGTGACGGGCCAAAGACCCCTAAAGCCAGTGTCCCTCTATGAACATCGTCAGCATAATCTCCCTGTGCCATGACACCCAGGCTTCTGGCACGTATAAAAGTATCGATTAGAGATCGTTCCATAAAGGTGTTGTATTTTGAACTTGTGAGTGCCTCCAGTCCAAAAGGTTCTTTCATGTTCCCTACCTGGATGACCCTGTCTTTTGAGAGCTTATATTTCAGATAGACATCTTTCCATTCATTGTTTCCCGTTAGGCTATACTCCACTTCGTACGCCAGTTCAGATGTCATCTTACCCGCTATAAACGCTCTGGCACGACGCACCTCTCTGCCATGACCGGAGTAGTCATCCCCCTCTATCCAGCCTGCATCGAGGACGAGCTGGCCACCTACTTCATGCTCTAGTGCATCGGCATAGATAAAAAGGAGACATAGCAAAAAAAGTGACCTCACCCTCTATTCACTTTTGGGGTCATCACTGTTCAAAATAGAGTATCCTGCCCCATACAGCGAGAGACTGCCATCATCTTTTACCACTAATATCTGTCCATTATCGATAGTTGTTATTCCCTCTGCAAATCCAATACTACTATTTTTCACACTTTTTGTAGTGGTATGGCTCTTTTTATCCCAAAACCATAATGAGAACTCTTTTTCTCGCTTCCCTACATCTCCGGCGATGATCCAGTAGCCCTCTCTCTTCTCATCCCAACTCATACCGCGAATACCATACCCATCAAGATCCAGTAGAAGAGGTCTCTCTAAACGTACTTTCTCTTCATCGTCAAATATCCCATCAGGGTTTGTAAGTGCTACAACGACTGCTTTCCCATGGATAAGCGGGCTTCTAAGACCGATGAGCAGAGTCTTTTCCTGGACGTCCCAAGTGAGTGCTTCTATGTTTATCGCATCTTTTCGAGAGAAAGGAACTTGAGAAGACACTGAGAGGTCTAACCCCGGATGGAGTCTCTTAAGCGACTCCAATAGACCATGGTAGAGTCTCACATCTGAGATGCGACCCTCCTGATAATCAAAACGTACTATCTGCTCACGGGGGACTTTACGCTTGTGTGCTCTGTTGGTGGTATGCGAAGTGATGGCATAGATCTTCTCAGCACCATTAGAGGTCACACCCTCGAGATCCCGGATCTTATGCTGAAAGATATGCTTTGTCTCTGCACTGGCCAATGGTCCATCCAACTCTTTGAGATGACCACCTTCATCAAGCTCTACAAGCTGTAGTGACTCTCTACTCTCATCTTCTACGACCAGGACTTTCCCATCATCCAATGAGATGGCTCCGGATGGTTCATAGATATCTACAAACTGTCTGTCTCTATGTTCTACTCCAACTGTCTGAAACATCGCAATGATCATCAGCGTCGCACTTAAGACCAGACCGATAGCAAAAGCTGTGTAGGCTTTTTTCAACCAGTAGTATTTTACTTTTATCTCAGAACCCAGGATGTGCACATGCTTGATGATGTGTTCATGCACCTCGTCTTTATCTTTTAAGATCTCCTTGACACGCTTAAGATACACTCCGGGAGAGACATCTGCCATATCCTGGAAATATGCCACAGAGCTAAACTCATCCAGATACTCTTTTTTGATCAGGTTCGCTTTATCCCGTGGACGTATTGCCATGGTACCGAGAAGTATGGAGACCAGAGCGGTGACCATTATCGTAATAAAAGGGTATATCATGACAGGATCGCTAAGGTACAAGCCTGAGGCAGTGATGATGACCGTCAGGATAAAACCATTGACTGAGATCAGGACACTGGCTTTGGAGTCTGCCAGTGAGGTCAGGTCCAGATTAGAACGTAGCGCGTTCCTAAACAGTGTCTCTATCGAGCGTGATGCCTTTGGCCGTCTCTCGTTGACATCTTCCTCTTTTTCTACTGATACTTTAGAAATACACTTCTCCTTTTTATCTAACTAGTGTACACATAAGTCAATATAATATTTGTTCACAAAATAATATATATAAGACCAAATATGCGATCATAAGATACGCTAGAAGTGTTAAGTGAGTGTGAATCTCATGACGATCTGTCCGATCTGTTCACAAGATCTTCTGAAATAGCTGAGAATGCTATGACCTTTATAGATAATATGATCTGTTATCTACTCTGACCTATGCTACAATTACCTCACTATATGACACAAAGGATGCCACCCATGGTACAGCACTTAAAGACCGTACAACACTTCATCAAAGACGAATCGTTCAGTGGTGTCTTGCTATTTATCGCGACGATAGCAGCCGTCATAGTCGCCAACTCCTCACTTTCACAGGAGTATTATGACCTCTGGCATATGCCGCTTGGTGTCTCATTGGGAGAGATGACAATATCGATGACATTGACCTACTGGATAAACGATGGTCTGATGGCTCTCTTTTTCCTTATGGTCGGACTGGAGATAAAAAGAGAGATGCTCATAGGGGAACTCTCCTCTGTCTCCAAAGCTGCTTTCCCTATCGTCGCAGCTATTGGCGGTATGCTTATCCCGGCTCTAGTCTATGTCGCGTTCAACACCACAGACCCTATGGGCTTTGGTATCCCGATGGCTACCGACATCGCCTTTGCTCTGGGTATCTTGATGCTTTTGGGCAAAAAGGTGAACCCGGCACTGAAACTCTTTCTCGTCGCGCTTGCTGTTGTCGATGACCTGGGAGCTGTCCTGGTCGTCGCTACTGTCTATACCAATGAGATCCATGCGGGTTACTTTCTGCATGCCGGCATAGCTTATGGTCTTATCTGGGTTCTGAACTATAAAGGGGTCAAGTCACTCTGGCCTTACCTCATCTTAGGTATAGCACTATGGGTCTACATCCATGCGATCGGTGTCCACGCTACGATAGCCGGTGTACTTCTGGCCTTTGCTATCCCTATCACCTCCAAGACCGATGAGGATGAGTTCATCCAAAGCTCAAAAGAGTCCATCGATATCTTTGAGACTCATAAGGACAATATCCCTATCTTGAACCATCACCAGATCGATGCCCTTGAAGATATCGCCTATAACTATGACACGGTGCAGAACCCTCTGGTCAAACTCGAACACCAACTCCATGGTTTCTCAGCGTTCTTCATCATGCCGCTTTTTGCCTTCTCTAATGCCGGTGTGTTGATAGATCTCGGTTCTGCGTCAGCACATATGTCTGTCGTCCTGGGTATAGTCTTTGGTCTGCTCATCGGAAAACCGATCGGTATCGTCGGCTTTACCTATCTTGCGACAAAACTCAATATTTTGAAAAAACCTGATGATCTGAGCTGGAGTGAGGTCGTCGCTGTCGGCTTTCTCGGCGGGATCGGCTTTACCATGTCTATCTTCATCACAGCGCTCGCCTTTGTAGATGAGGAGGTCATCGCCGCTGCCAAACTCGGGATCTTTGCCGCCTCGTTCATCGCAGCTATCATCGGTGTCGTACTGATCCTACAAGCGGCGAAGGCTAAAGCAGTCGCTTGATACAAGGTTCGATATCCATCTACTCTCCGCTGTCAGTAGATTGATACTAAGCGTAAAGCGAACTAAAGACACGATGACAACGACCTGAGACGAGTCATCTTTTTAATGATCATCAGAAAGAAATAATTAAACGTTACTGTATTACAATATTGTTTTACACGAGAAAGGAGAACGTGATGCTCTCAGTAAGATTGGACCATTCACTTGAACAAGAGCTGGCCATAGTCTCTCGTATCAATCATCAGACAAAAACAGATGTCATCAAAGATGCATTGACATATTATTTCAATATGTTAAAAGTCAAAGAGAAAACCACACCATATGAACTTGGTAA
>JAUWRZ010000230.1 GCA_030610325.1 Sulfurimonadaceae bacterium
TACCCTTGAGGACAGTGTCTATCTCGAACCGGGACAGAGCCATACACTCATGCAGTCGATCACAGCTATAGAGTCGACATAATATGAAACTGCTTTTTCCACTGATACTACTGCTCTTTTTCTCTATGATACACTATCTCGGATATACCCGTATCGTGAAGCGACTGCATCTATCCAAAAAAAGCATCTCCCTACTTCGAGTCCTCCTGATACTCAACTTTGTCGCTATCATCGGTTATGTCACAGCAAGATACCTGCACGATATCCCCCTACCCCTCTATTATCTATTTTCCCTCTCGATCGGTGTCGGGTTCACCATCTTTATTGCACTTCTCCTTTATGAGTTCTTACATCTTCTCCAGCACAAGGTCCCCTTTCATGCCCAGAGAAGAGTCCTCTTCAAACGATTTAGTGACATAGGCTTTCTCTCACTTGGAGCGGCCTATATCGGCTCAGCTGTCGCAGAAGGTCAAAAAGAGCCTATCATCGAGTATGTCACGATAGACCAGAAACGCTTTGATGGCAAGCACTACAAGATAGTACAGATAAGTGATATGCACATAGGTGGATTGATCGAGAAGGATTTTGTACATCACTGCGTACTTGAGATCAATTCACTTGACGCAGATATTGTCGTCATCACCGGAGACCTTGTGGATGCACCGGTCGAGATGATCAAAGAGGCCATCGATGAGCTGGCCCATCTTAAGAGTAGGTATGGGACCTTTTACGTCGTTGGCAATCACGAATACTTCCACAATATCAAAAAGACACTGACCTATCTTGGAGAACTCGGTATGACGGTACTGGAGAACAGTGCCTTGCATATTGACGATCTCTGGATCATTGGCGTCTATGATATCTTCGGCTATCGTCATGGTGCCTATATGCCAGATATAGAGTTAGCTACAAAAGAGATACCTGCCGATGCCAATACCCTGCTACTTGCCCATCAGCCACGTTATCTCAATGAGCTTACTACGTTCAGACCCTCGCTGATGTTAAGCGGACATACCCATGGTGGTCAGATATGGCCTTTTGGCCATCTAGTAAGACTCGTCCAACCCTATCTGAAAGGGCTCCACCCAATAGGTAAGGATCGACACATCTATGTCAACAGCGGCATTGGCTTCTGGGGTCCGGCGATGCGTCTGGGAAGTCGATCTGAGATCACCTGCATCGATTGGTCCTGATCAAAGGTCACTGACCACTCTTATACCCCTTTCTCAAGACAGAGAGACAAAATATCAAGGTCAGAAAGAGAAGATCTGCACAATATGAGTAAAAGATGTGATTATTAACAGAAATCGTTATATTTTAAGATGTATTTATTATTAGTATTGATATAATATTTTTATTAATTTAAAATAAGGTGTATATCATGTCAGTTGCTCAATCATACTCAAAAGTAAATATGCTCATAGACGAGATGCAAAGTGCCGCAAACAATGACCGGTGGGAAAAATACGATGAACTTGGTGTCAGACATCAATATGAACGTATGCTTCTCGAAGAGAAACAGGAGAAAGACTATAAGAACTTTAACTACTTTTTCAATGCCTTCATCATCATCACTGCCATACTCATCATCACTGCCATCATAGTCATCTGACTACGCTCCGGGCTGCCATGATATACACCTATCACCCTGAAGCAGCGACAACACACCTTCATAACACTTACCAGCGATATTAGATACAAAAAGTCTCAAGCATAGAGTCCAATGCTCTCACTTCTATCTAAAAAAGACTACTTCTTTTTATTGACGATCATCAGATCGATACGTCTGTTCTTTGCACGCCCTTGTGCTGTCTTATTGCTTGCGACTGGTTTTGACTCCCCATAACCTGCGAATGCTATCCTGCTTGCATCGATGGAACCTATGTTGATGAGGAACTTGGCGACGTTCTCTGCTCGCTTTCTTGAAAGTAGAAGATTTGCCTTTGACCCGCCTGTCGAATCCGTATGTCCTGATATCCTGATGATCGAACCGGGAAACTGTTTGATAGAACTCAAGATCTTGTTCAGCAATCCAAAGTTGGCTGTCTCTATCTCAGCTTTTCCTACACGGAAATAGAACCCGTTAGCCGATATCAGTATATCCTCGCCCTTACGAAAGACTGTCGCTTCTTTAGATGTGAAGAGTGAACTGATAAAGACTTGTCGCTCTTTTAGCTCTCTTTGATGTCGCTTCGCCTCTGCCTGCTCTTTTTGCAAGGCTGTAAGCTGCATCCGGGTACTGCTCTCAAGCCTGTCGATCTCTGCTTTATGGTCAGCCTGTAGTCTTGTGATACGGTCTTCAAGTTTACCGACAAGCATGTTAGAGTCCTGCAGTGAACTCCCAAGCGCTTCTACTCGCCTGCGTATCGATGCGATAAGCAGGTGTTCTCTGACAGTAAGGTCAAGGGTCGTACCCGTCGGAGCATTGATCTCTTCAAGCTGTTTCCAATGCTTAAGGATAGCATCCTCTTCCGTACGATCTCTGCGTTCAGACTTTTTGATCGTATCGGTGATACGATTGGCTTTTCTATAGGTGTAGTCAGCATTACGGGCATGTTCATTGGCCACCTCAGTGTTCGTACGATCGGTCTTGATGATGGAGATGGCAAGCTCAAGCTCTTTGTCCGCAGCTATCATCGTCTTTGGCGCATAGTTCTCGGCATCGTTCTCACGTGCTCTTGCCGAAGAGGACTTTGCCAGCTCCATAAGCCCTTTTTCCAATGCCTCTATCTGGATCTCATCATACTCGTTCAAGAGCTCAGGACGATACTCTTTAGCTTTTTCGAGATCGCCGGATTCGATGAGGCTATTTGCTTTTCTCAGCTCTTTCTCTATTGAAGCGAACTCATCAGCGAAGAGCTCCGGTGCTTTTGCTTCGATGGCCAGGTCTCGATGTGCGATCACTTCACGCATGATCTCTTTCGCCTGTTCAGCATCGGATTCAGCCTTTATTAAAGCATCCTGTCCTTTACCGGCACGCTCCATCGCATCTGTCGGCTTCTCATCTTTTGCATAAGAGAACGCCTCATCAAAAAACTCTTGAGCCTGTTCAAAGCCATCCGGGGCAAAGATATGGACCTCATCTTGTTCTGCATCATCAAGTGCCGCGTCCAAAACACCGACTGATTCAAAGTTCTGATAGATCTTACTTCGCGACAGTTCCGGCTGCTTTGGTGCACATCCTGCCGTAAACAGCAAGACCAGGGACAGTGCCAGTGCACTTATATGCTCTCTTCTCATCTTTTACCTTTACTCATGTAGCCTGCATCAAGCGTATCGACTAGATGACTATGAAAGAGAGATCTTCACAGCTCTTTTCGAGCGCCCTATCAGGCCGCCCAGAACTCTTCTCTCATCTACTCATCCGGACTGTCTCCGTGACTTAAGATGCATTGGTACAGTTAAATATTGCTGTAATAATAACCTTTTTTAGCTTAGCAAAGTCAGAAAGAAAAATGGGACTGAGAGTAGTAAAGCTCCTAGGTGACGATCTCGTAACCTACACCATTGATGTTTTTGATCATCTCGGCACCGATGATACTTCGCAAACGGTATATAAGTGAGCGTAAAGTCTCATCACTGCGGTAGCTTCCCCAGACAAATGTACATATCTGTTCATTAGAGACGCTGGTGTTCTTATTTCTGGCCAGGATCTCCACAAGCCTGAGTTTGGTCTTACCCAGTGAGACCTCTTCTCCATCTTTCATCAGACGGTTTTTTCTCACATCATAGAGGTAACCGTTCTTCAGTACTATGCTCTCATCGATGTGTACATCTTTGCCTTCATGTCCATGAGCAAACAGCAACTTGATAGTCGCCAGGATCTCCTCTTCTCTATAGGGTTTCATCAGGTAGCCATAGGCTTCTGCTGCGACAGCATAGTCGAGCATCTCTGCAGTCGCGTATGCAGTCAAAAAGATGATCTTGGCCTCACTATCATACTGTTTGATCTGTAACGCCGCTTCAGAACCGCTGATGCTGCCTTTTAGCATAATATCCATCAGGACCAGATCCGGTGTCATCATCTTATATTGCCGGATCGCCGCTTCTGCATTATCGACAATATCTACTACTTGGTACCCAGCATCGACCAAGATCTCTTTAAGGTATTCGGCCGAGATCAGTTCATCTTCGACGATCAGTACACTCTTGCGGCTCTCCATCATCAGTAACCTCAGCACTATTTTGAACTATTGTACAGCTATTTTGTCATATACCATGTTATATTTTGCTATGCTCATCTAAATAGACCCCTTATCACCTGCCAATAGTAGATAATGACCCAAGTCAATACCCATGTCATGGATGAACAGAGACAAGCGCACGAGAGGGGTATCATGATCTGGTTTTTTTTAGATGAAGACTTCTTAGTATATAATACTATCAACGGCAGATATGCAAAGTCGTGTGATACATAGACAGCCACCTTTCCAGAAAAGTCAGGA
>JAUWRZ010000394.1 GCA_030610325.1 Sulfurimonadaceae bacterium
AAAGATACAGAGGGAAACGTGATTGGTCTTTGGGAAGATTTAAAAAGATAGGTTGTGTCGCCCAAAAAACACCCTTGATAAACGCCCCTGGGGATTGAATATCCACTTTTGTAAAATTTGAAATAAAGGTGGATAGTGAAGATCTCTCGATCAATATTGATCACTTCTCGGGAGAGATGGAGCGAGTGACTAAATACCTTTGCGATCTTAAAGTGTTATACTTATTGAAAATGAGTCGAAGGGAAAGATATGCGATGTCATGAAGTCGATTATGAGGTAATAGGTGATGATCTGCAAGTCGTTGAGGTGGAACTTGACCCGGGTGAGACGGTTATCGCTGAAGCGGGGGCGATGTCGTGGATGGATGATAAAATAGGGTTTGAGACGAAGATGGGTGACGGTTCCGAGACTGATAGCGGTTTTTTTGACACGATGTTCAGTGCAGGAAAACGCCTGGTCAGTGGAGAGTCACTCTTTATGACCCATTTTACCAATCAAGGCAGTGGTAAAAGAAGAGTTGCCTTTGGTGCGCCCTTTCCAGGTAAGATAATCCCACTAAACATGGCAGAACATGAAAATGAGATCTACTGTCAAAAAGATGCTTTTCTCTGCGCTGCACTCGGGACTAAACTAGATATCTCTTTTAGCCGTAAGCTCGGACGCGGCTTCTTTGGAGGCGAGGGTTTTATTATGGAGCATCTTAGCGGTGACGGTATGGCCTTTTTACATGCGGGTGGCACCATCGTGATAAAAGAGCTCCAGGGAGAGACGATCTTTGTCGATACGGGCTGCTTGGTAGCATACACTGAAGGGATCGATTTTGATGTCCAGCAGGCAGGCAACCTTAAGTCCATGGTCTTTGGCGGGGAAGGGCTCTTTTTAGCTACGCTTCGCGGTCATGGAACGGTCTACCTGCAAAGCTTACCGTTCTCACGACTTGCTGACCGTGTCCTTCATAGTGCACGTTCACATGGAGGCAGCAGTCAGGGTGAAGGCTCTGTGATCGGCGGTATTGCCAATATCTTCGAGCGTTGATCTTCTTACCAGATCAATAGCTAAATGGAAAGATGATGCATGAGAGTAATAACAATGATGATACTGTTATCCTTGCACTGCCTATTTGCAGAAAACGACTACTCGACAAAGTCTGACTGGCTACTTGAGACAAAAGGTGATGAGCAAAAGTTTAAAGCTATACAGAGACAACTAAGAGGTTTTGATCTTGCCATGGTCGAAGTCGGGTACAGGTTTAACACTTTCTATTTTGCGCTCAAAGATAAGAACTATAAGCTGGCCCATTATCAATGGGATAAGATCAGAAAAAGTATGGAGAACGGGATTGAAAGGAGACCGAAACGCAAAGACAACAGCAAGCGTATGTTTTTAGACACCCAGTACCGGAGCATGAGTGAAGCATTAGATCAAAAGAGTGAGAAGTCTATCTGGCAAGAGTATGAGTAGACCAAACAGCTATGTAATGCTTGTCATATCGCAGAGAAGGTGCCTTTTATAGAGGTCGTAGACCCAAAATACAGATGGCAACCGATTCGATAGGGTATAAAGACAAGATACCGCTGTGGTTGTTTAGGTTTTTGTATTAGTATGAAGGAGGAGATAAGATGAGTGGGATAATAAAAAAGATGCTTTATGCCGGCCCTATGGAAGGTCATGTGATCGAGATCCATGAAGAGAACCTAAAGATAAGACCGATCATCAATGTGACAGATGAGAGAGGTCAGACATTTGTCTATGGATTGGAAAATGGTGAGTTTATCTGGATATCTGACCCTGATGGATCAACAGTGACAAGCGGCTGGTTTGTCTGTGATGATGATGGAGATGTCATCTCAGAAGAGAAGAGTGAAGAAGATGCGAGAAGAAGAGTGGATAAACTCGATCATGAGTAAAAAAAGACCCTGATATGATCATACAGCTGTTTAACCCGATCTTCTCTACCGAATATCTGCCAGTTATCATCATGGAGTAAGATAGATCCTTTCGCGGGGATAACAGTAGCCATCGACATGTTCTATCTTGTCAGTGAGTTCGATACTGAGTACCCATCCTGTCTGCCCTCCCAGATCGATGCGGCACCATGGCCATTCACATCCCAGGTTGATGAGGCAGCTTTCATGGTCCTCAAGCGTCTGGATGACTTCTGCGTTAGTCGAAGCAGTGGCATAGACGTTGACAGCTTTTCCTGGTGTGATGCTTTTGACCTCGAAAAAATAGGGACCGACTTGAGAGCATGATGAGGTAAAGGGTATTTGCATCTCCTCATATCGCATCATAGTGATGTTCTCAGGTCGAGAATGGACATCGACCCATCCGCGCCGACCTTTATACTCGAGAAGTGCTTTACCATCCTTATGTCGTTCTATCGCTATGATGCACATAGCATCAATGGGAAGATGATCGAGTAGTCCTTTATCTTTGCATCCTCGTGTCTCATAGATAGGTAACATCAGACCTGAACTGTTCTTATAAAAACTGCTCTCCTCATCGAGCAGCGTCGTAGGATCGGCGACTAAAGTGGAGCTAAGTAGAAGTAAGAGGGTATGCCATGTGAATCGGTTCAAAGTAGCTATAGTCATGTCTCGCCTTTGTCAGATATGTTTATACTCTGATCTATTGATCGTGATAATGTTTGGAATAGTATATGCTTATCCTGGTCACTTGACTTAAAGGAGTGAAGATGAATGTAGATCAAACAGGTGCGATGGGGAATATGCAACAGATGCAGATGAGAAGGATGGATGGTTCAGGAGCAGGTCAGGGCAATGGTGGTGCTATGAA
>JAUWRZ010000313.1 GCA_030610325.1 Sulfurimonadaceae bacterium
ATCTGCGTATCAAAGCACCAAACAGCGGAGTCATCATCGCCAAGAACATCAGAGAAGGTGAGATGGCGATGCCGGGTATGCCGGCACTGGTCCTCTCTGACCTTAGTGACCTTAAGATCGCGGTAGAGGTAGCAGAGAGTGACCTCTCCTCTGTTCCTCAAGGCACGAAAGTCAATGTAAAGATCCCCTCTGTAGGTTTTTCCGGTGAGGGTAAAGTGGCAGCCATCATCCCAAGTTCCAATCCGATGACACACACCTTCAGGATAAAAGTCTCGTTCAATAGCGAAAAGATGACTATCTATCCGGGTATGTACGCGACTGTCACTCTGGATTAAGGAGACGCCATGACTGAAGAAAAACAATCTTATCAACCTGAGAACATCGCCGGCAAACTGGCACAGATGTTCTTAAACAGTCCCCTGACCCTGATCTTGGGACTCTTTATCCTTGCCATCGGTTACCTCTCTCTGGAGTTGATGCCGCGCGAGGAGGACCCGCAGATGGTCGTCAGTGGATCGACGGTCATCGTCGCGATGCCCGGTGCCACAGCAAAAGAGATCAATGAGATCATCGTCAAACCTCTCGAACGAAAACTAAAAGAGGTCAAAGGGATCGAGCATATCTATGGCCGGGCCATGGACAATGTCGGTATGGTCACAGCAGCCTTCTATATCGGTGAGGAGAAAGAGAACTCCAACCTGAAGATCTATGACAAGATCATGCAGAACATGGACCTCTTTCCGGAGACCTCTATGTTCCCTCTTGTGAAACCACTCGATATCGACATCGATATCCCCATCATCTCCGTCGCTTTTTACCCAAGCGACCCAGAGATGGATGTGGCTGAGCTCAACGATATCGTCAAAAAAGCCCAACACCACATCAACGGCCTACCTAATGTCGCTGTCACCAGTACCAAAGGCGGCCATAAACACCAATTCAATATCCAGGTAGACCTGAACAAGTTATCTGGTTATAACCTCTCTATGGGTCAGATAACCAAAGCAGTGCAGTCACTGGCTTATAATGTCCCCGAGATCAAGACACACACCAAAAGCAATGAGCTCGTCATGATAGGTGTGCGTAACGCCATTGAGACCGTTGAGGATGTAGGCAATATCATAGTGGCCCAATACGGCGGTGCTCCGATCTATCTTAAAGACATCGCCAAGGTCGAAGACTCTTATGATATCCAGAACTTTCAGACAGCTAAGATCTGCATAGTCGATGGAGAAGGTGATGACAATATCCCCAAGATACCTCAGGTCACACTGACAGTCTCCAAACTCAAAGGTACCAATGCCGTTATCATCGCTGAAGAGGTGGTAAAAGAGTTAAAGAAACATGAGATCCTCATGCGAGATCTGGGAGTCAACTACATCATAACCAGAAATTACGGCGAACGGGCGAACGAGGCGGTAAGTGAACTTGTACTCCACCTGCTCGTCTCCATCGCGATCATCGGTATCTTACTCATCTTTGCACTGGGCTGGCGAGAATCACTGATCGTCACCTTCACGGTCCCAGCGATCTTGGCTATCACACTGTTTGTAGCCTATCTGACAGACCAGACGATCAACCGTATCACCCTCTTCGCCTTTTTACTTAGCCTGGGTCTGCTTGTCGATGCTGCGATCATTGTCATCGAGAACATCCACCGTCACCTGCATTCACCCGCATGTGACTCTGACAGTTTTGATGAAGTCCTTATCAAAGCGACCGATGAGATCGGTGCTCCGACAAATATCGCCACCCTTGCTATCATCTTGACCATGGTCCCTATGGCCTTTGTCGGTCAGATGATGGGTGCCTTTATGAAACCCATCCCCGCCAACGTCCCTGTAGCGCTCATCGCCTCACTCTTTATAGCCTACATCTTTACACCCTATCTGGCAAAACGCCTGATGAAGCAACCCGGAAAAGGAGGCCACTGATGTTAAAAAGATTAAAACTCACCATGTTGAACATCCTGCGCAGTCCAGCCAAGAAACGCTTGATACTGCTTCAGACATTAGTCGCTTTGATATTGACTATCTTATTGGTCCCGACAAAACTTGTCGAGGTCAAGATGCTACCAGGGAAGAACAACGATACCTTCTCTATCTATATCGACCTTCCCGAAGGAAGTTCCATAGAGCAGACAAAAGAGGTGTGCGACTGTATCGCCACCTATATCCGTCCAGAGAAAGATGTCATCAATGCTGAAGTCTTTCTCGGAACAGGTTCTCCAATGGACTTTGCCGGACTTATCAAAGGCTCCGGTTTTAAAAACACGGAGAACGTGGCAGAGACGGTCGTCAACCTGACAAAGAAACATGACCGTAAAGAGCCCTCATACATGATGGTCCACCGACTTCGTCCTGTCATACAGACCGCTTGTGAACCGGTCATCGATGGTACACTGATCAAATTCGTCGAACCACCCGCCGGACCACCGACCCTTGCCGCCATCGTCGCAGAGGTCTATGGTCAGGAGGCTGAAGGCATCCGGACTATGGCTAAACGCGTAGAAGATGTCTTTAAAGAGACTAAAGGTCTTGTCGACATCGATATCGTCCAGGATGAGATCTATGAGAAGTTCGAAGTCCGTGTGCAAAGTATCAAGATCGCGAGATCGGGACTCAACATCGAACAGGTCAACCAGATCTTATATCTTGCCTTTGAGGGGATGAACATCGCCATCAAGAACTCCAAGACCTATGATGATCAGGTACCTATCTTCCTGACCCTCAATCCCGAGTCAAAGAACTTTCACACCAAAGAGAAGAGATCTATAGAGAACAGACTCTCCAGCCTGAAGCTGATGAACCAGAAAGGGATGATGGTCCCGATCACAGAAGTCATCGATATCGTCCCGGTCAAGTCACGACCGATGATCCTCTCTAAGAACCTGCATGAGATGACTAATGTAGTCGCAGAGACCGATCTCATCTCTCAGGTCTATCCACTGATGGAAGCACGTACTAAGATCATCGATAGGTTTACTGATGACTATGAGGTCGGCTACATCGGTCTTTTCGATCTGGAGTTCAAAGACAAGAAGAGCGGTGAAGTCTATCAGCTTCTCTGGGATGGAGAGATGAAAGTCACACTAGATACTTTTATAGACCTTGGTACCGCGTTTATCGCAGCTCTGATACTTATCTTCTTGCTAATGGTCGTCTATTATAAGAGTTTTGTCCTCAGCGGGATCATCTTGCTGGGAAGTTTCCTCTCCATCATCGGTGTGATCCTCGGTCACTACCTAGTCGACCTCTTCACACCGGAGACCTTCTTCCTGACAGCGACTTCTCTCATAGGCTTTATTGCCCTCATCGGGATCAGCTCAAGGAACTCACTGCTGCTTATTGACTTTACAAAGTCGTTGATACATGTCGAGCGTATGGGTAAACAAGAGGCCATCGCTTACGCAACAGTGACAAGAGCCACACCGATCCTCTTGACAGCAGCTGCCATCATCCTTGCATCTACCC
>JAUWRZ010000089.1 GCA_030610325.1 Sulfurimonadaceae bacterium
GATAAAGAGAGTTAGTGATCGGATGTTTTAGGAGAAGTCTACTATATAGATCTTTAATCGAATAGTGATCTGAACAGGAGCTCTCATGATAAGACTTGTCTCATTTTTATTGACTTTGTTTGTGATAAACATCTCTTATGCAGACACGTCCAAAGAGACCCCTTCTAAGCATATCGTGATCGGTCATGCGACGAGTTTCGCACCCTACTCGTTCCTTGATGAGAATGGTGTGGGTACAGGCTTTAACGTAGAGCTCTCAAGGGAGATAGTCCGGGTCATGCAGCTTGATGCCGAAGTGAAGACCAGACCCTGGGGAGGACTTCGCGACGCCATGGAGAGCGGAGAGATCGATGCCCTCGCGATGTTCCATTCGGCACAACGGGAGAAGACCCTTGATTTCTCATCGGTCTTCTCCCTCGTCCATAATGCGATATTTGTCCGTCAAGAGAGTCCAGCTATTGAGACAGAAGAGGAGCTGCGCGGCAAAGATATCATCGTCATACGCGGTGACATCATGCACGACTACCTACTCGAAAACGGCATCAACGATGACCCGGTCCTGGTAGCTACCGAAGTCGAAGCACTTCGCTTGCTTGCTTCTGGGAAACATGATCTGGCCCTTATGGCACAGTTAGCGGGGCTCTATTGGGTAAAAGAGCTTCGACTCTCCAATATCAGGAGTGTGGGACCCCTTCTGCGTCCCTCTGAGACAGCCTACGCAGTAGCCAAAGGCGATCTCGTCTTACAACAAGAGCTCAATGAAGGACTGGCAGTCCTTCAGGCGACAGGAGCACTTAAAGCGTTAAATGACAAATGGTTCAATGTACTTGTACCGCCTGGGATCCCAATGGAGGTGATAGTAAGGTATATCACCTTTGCTGTCGTGGTACTCCTACTGCTCCTCATACTCATCATGCTCTGGTTCCACACCCTCAAAAAGCAGGTCGCTTCGCGTACCGAGGAGCTACGAAATAGTGAGTCACGTCTACGCACACTGATAGAGACACTGCCTGACCTTGTCTGGCTCAAAGACAAGGATGGTGTCTATCTCGCCTGTAACTCCAAGTTTGAGACTCTGTATGGAGTCAAAGAGGTAGACCTTATAGGAAAAAGTGATTATGACTTTGTCCCAAAAGAGATTGCTGACCTCTTCAGAAAGAACGATAAAGCTGCTGAAGCACTGGGACGACCAAGGAAAAATGAAGAGCAGTTGACCTATGCCAGTGATGGCCGTACAGAGTGGGTAGAGACCATAAAGGCCCCGATGTTTGAGCCCGATGGTGAACTTATCGGTATCTTGGGAGTCGGACGGGATATCACAGCACATAAAGAGCTAGAAGATGCACTACGGGTAGCAAAACAGCAGTTCGATCTCTTTATGCTTCATCTGCCTTATGTCGTCGCTATTAAAGATGGGGCAAATAGAGTGGTCTACTCCAATCCAAGAAGCCAAGAGTATTTGGACACGTCGATCATAGGGAAGAACGCACTGGAGACTCTGGGTGATGAAGCAGGAAAAGAGATCCTCCTGCTCAGTGAGAAGGCCAGAGTCGAAGGTCAAGCAGAACAGGTCATCAGAGTGGAGATAGCCGGTGAAGTCTATATGTCCCGTGTATTGGCATTTGCCATCCCACAAAACAGTGATGAAGTCCATGTAGGGATGATTTACATCGATGTCACCCGATCCTACCATGACCAGCAAGAGCTTAGAAGGCAAGAGGAGATCATGATAGCCCAGTCACGTCACGCCGCGATGGGTGAGATGATAGGCATGATAGCGCATCAATGGCGACAGCCTCTCTCGGTCATCGCGATGGGCGCGAACAACCTGCTTATAGATCTTGAACTCGATAGTACGAGTGAGGAGAGTATTAAAGAGGAGTCACGGAGTATCTTGGAGCAGACACAGCATCTCTCCAAGACCATCGACGATTTCAGAGACTTCTTTCGTCCCCATAAAGAGATGGATGAAGTGACACTGAAAGAGGTGATGATCGATGCCGAGAAGATCATCGGTAAGAGTCTCGAATCCAGCGAAGTCAGTCTCTCCATCCGATATGAAGCGACTCATAAGATAAAGACCTACTCCCGTGAACTTCTGCAAGTCTACATCAATCTACTCAAAAATGCCAAAGAGGCACTTATCGAACATCGTAAGACAGAGCGTAAGATAGAAGTCCTCATCAGTAGCGATGGCAGAGATGTCATCACCACCATCTGCGATAACGGAGGAGGTATCGATGAAGCGATCATCGGAAGGATCTTCGACCCCTATTTCACGACTAAAGATCTGACCAGCGGTACCGGTCTGGGGCTCTACATGTCCAAGACCGTCATCGAGAAGCATCTGCATGGTACCATCGAAGTCTATAATATACCAGACAAAGCCGAGACGAAGCGACTAGACAGCGGAGCCTGTTTCAAAGTCTCTATCCCTATTGACTGGGAAGGTGGATGATGCCACGTCTCATCAGCGATCTCTATCGGCCTTTTCTCTTTCTCCTGGCGATGATACTCTCACCACTCACACCATGCCACTCCAGCGAACTGAGTATAAGCCCGGATGAGCGAGTCTGGCTCGATGCCCATCCCATCATCCGACTCGGTATCGAACCGAGCTATGCACCCTACACCTTTCTCAATGCCGAGGGCCATCTGCAAGGTGTGGCAGCAGACTTTCTCTCCCTGATCGAGCGAGACCTTAGCCTCCACTTCGAGATCGTCTCCGATCTCTCCTGGCCGGAGTTATTAAAGGCTGTCAAAGAGCATCGTATAGACGCCTTGGCCACCGTGGTCAAACTACCCGAGCGCGAACACTTCCTTAAGTTCACCCAGATCTACCTGCCTACCCCACTGGTCATCATGACCCGCGATGAGACTCCTCAACTGACCTCTCTCTCACAACTGCGACAGCTAAGTCTTGTACTGGTCAAGGAGTACTCCTCCAGCATACAGCTAATGGACCGCTTTACTGACCTGCAGCCCGATTATGTAGAGACAGCTCTCGATGGCTTACGCGCAGTCGCCTCCGGTGCGACAGATGCCTATGTCGGGGTACTAGGCATAAACACCTTTCTCGCAGCACAAAACGGTCTTAACAATCTAAAAGTCAATGCCGGCTTTAATATGGAAGATAACGGTCAACGTCTCGCCGTACGTAAAGACTGGCCAGAGTTGGCACGACTGCTTGACAAGGCACTCGACAACATCCCGACACAAGAGAAAAGCGCCATCTTCCAGCACTGGTCTCCACATGATGCTGCCAAGATAGAACGACTTGGCCAGCCGGGGTATATCACCGCACTCTTTCCCTGGCTATTGGGCGCCTTTGGACTGGCCATACTAAGCTATCTCGTGAGCATGTTATGGAACCGCCAGCTGAAAAAAGAGTTGACAAGGCGCAGCAGTGAACTGCTCAAAAGTGAGTCACGTTTTCGCAGACTCTTTGAGCACGCCGAAGTCTCCATCTGGAACGAAGACCTGAGCGCGGTAAGCAAAAGGTTGAGACAGTTGCACGATGAGGGGGTCAATGACCTTCGTAAATACCTCAGCGAAGACCCCCTGCGTGCTGTGCAGATCGCCGGGAGCATCAAAGTGACAGAGGTCAATACAGCGACACTAAGACTGTTTGGTGCGACTACCCAGGAGCAGTTCCTTACGCGTATAGACACCACGTTCGGACCTGATGCGATGGCGGTCTTCACCGATGAGCTCTGTGCCATCTGGGAGGAGAAGGAGGCCTTTCGTTCTGAAGCTCAGTTTCTGACCTTCGATGGTAGGGAGATCACCTGCATCATCTCTTTTTATATCCCTCTCAAAGAGGAAGAATTTAGCACAGTTCCCATCACGCTTCTGGATATCACTGAACAGAAACTCCTTGAACATGAACTCCGGGCATCAAAGCAGCAGTTCGACCTTTTCATGCTTCATCTCCCTTATGTCGTAGCCATCAAGAATGAGAGATATCGGGTGATCTATGCCAATTCTAAGTCACAGGCCTATCTGAGTACTCCGGCAGACAACAACATCTTTGTCGACCTTGGTGACGAGGCACTTAGAGAGGTCGATCTGTTATGTGATAAAGCCAAAAGAGAGGATAAGGCCGAGAAGATCTTAACTCTTGAGCTAAACGGCAAGACCTACATAACACGAGTCCTGGTATTTACGATCCCGCAGGAGAGTGGTAAAGTCTATGTAGGAATGATCTACATCGATATCACGCAAGGCTATCGTGATCAGCAGGAGCTCAAAAAGAGAGAGGAGATAATGATAGCCCAGTCACGTCACGCTGCCATGGGAGAGATGATAGGTATGATAGCGCATCAGTGGAGACAGCCCATAACCGTCATCGCAATGGGAGCGAACAACCTGCTCCTTGATCTCGAGCTTGAGACGACCAGTGATGAGAGTATACGCATAGAGTCCCGAAATATCCTCTATCAGACCCAGTATCTTTCCAAGACCATCGATGACTTCAGGGACTTTTTCCGTCCAAAAAAAGATCGCGATGAAGTGAGACTTGGGGCGGTGATGGCAGAAGCTGTACAGGTCATCGGTAAAAGTCTTGAGTATAGCGCGATCACCCTCTCCATCAGCGATAGAAATAGTCATACCATAAAGACCTATTCACGCGAACTGCTACAGGTCTATATCAACCTGCTCAAAAATGCCAAAGAAGCACTCATAGAGCATCACGCTCCAGAGCCAAAGATAGAGGTCACTATTGACAGTGATGAGGAGAGTGTCATCACGACTATCTGTGATAATGGCGGAGGCCTCGAAGAAGCGATCATCGCTAAGGTCTTCGACCCCTACTTCTCGACAAAAGATGAGAAGACCGGTACGGGTCTGGGGCTCTATATGTCAAAGACCATCATCGAAAAGCATCTGCATGGTACCATCGAAGTCTCCAATATCAAAGATACCGAAGGTAGAAGAGAAGGTGCCTGTCTTGCCATCACTCTACCGATGAAGTGGCCAAAAAAAGAGATAGAAGATGCAAGACTCCTTTAAACACTGCAGGTATCGAACATTTTGAGAATCGTGACGACCTGCTTTTTGCAACCGCCAGTGAGCTGGTCGAGCAGTCTGAAAGAGCCTCCTAACTGCTTGTCTTCGGGATCGATCTGGCTGAGTCCGTAGATCTGCGTTGTCGTATCATCTTGTAGATCATCATGCATGATCTGTCCAAACAGTCAGCCATTACGGTTGATGACCCCAGCATACACAGGTCATAGCACTTTCATAAGACACACTGCCTCACGTACGGATGATCGGCTATAGATGGAGATCGGAAAGACTTTGCCACCGACCACACTTCATTCATGACTCAAAATACAGATTTCACGCTCCTTTCAGTCACACTGACCTATAATAAGTCCCAAATGACCACAAGGAAAAAAACATGAGAGTGCTCATCACCTTTTTATCTCTCCTGCTCTTGAGCGCCTGCTCGACGATGAAAGTCGAGACAGACTACAGTCCCGAGTTTGCATTTGACACACTCTCTACATTCACCATCGTCCATAAAGACAAAGAGGGTGACAACACACTTACCGCTAGCCGTATCATCGATGCCCTGAGCAATGATCTCACTACCAAAGGCTACCAGGCTGTCGAGCGCTCTGCTGCAGACTACTATGTCCTTTTCCATACTGATGTACGCAGCAAGACCAAGGTCGATACGGATTACCAAAGCCTGGGCATGTACCCCTACCGTTATGGTCGTGGTCCCGGGCGTGGTTACGGCTACAACTATGGAGGTATGACGACATCGACTACCCGTGTCTACACTTATGATGAAGGTAAACTCATAGTCGATATTGTCGATCCCCGCGACAACGACATCATCTGGAGGGGAATCGCGACCGATAGACTCAAGTCTCACGATGATCCCGACGAAAGAAGGGCTTATATCGATGAGGTGATCGCCGAACTGCTTAAGACCTTCCCCGTAAAGAAGAACGTACGATGATGCGTCCCCCGACAGGCTCTCTCTTCTGTCTCGACATAGAGCAGACCCGACCTTTTAAGTACATACCTGATGCCTGAGTGGTTTAACCGTCTTTTTGACAACAAAGAGCTCGATCATTATCAGTTTGGACGCGGGATCAATGCCCAGATCGACCCTAAAGAGCCTGAACTCTTCTTAGCCTCGACAGAAGCTTTTGAGCAGGAGAAGACTATTGAGGCCTACCACCATTTTCTACTCTCACTGCAAAACTATAACGGAGAGGACCCCACACACAACATCATAGTCAAAAAAGAGGTAGATAGACTAGATTTTGAACTCATACAGGGGTCAGCTAAAGTCACTGGCACTGTGACCGAGAAGAGTCTCGAAGCACAATGTATCATCGCCGATGCCACTCTTACTGATGTCGCCGTAAAACGCCGGCTATTGGAGCGTGATTATCAACTCACTTATGCCCGTTTCTATACACAAGAGAAGAGGATAAGACTGAAGATCCGCCTCGATAACATGACGATGACCCCACAAAAAGTCTTTTTCCCACTGCGTGAGATCGCCCTCAACGCTGATTATGAGAAGGAGGATATGACCAGCGAGTTTAGTGAGCAGGCCGTCCTCGACACAGGGCATATCATCTCCATCGTTGATGAGCAGAAGAGACAGAAGTACGACTATATGCAGAGATGGATAAAGGAGTATGAGCAGAAGATCAAAAGACTGCCTTCTGATGATAATATAGGTATGGTCGCCTTTACCTACCTGACACTGCTGTTGCAGATAGATTACCTCATCGTCCCAAAAAAGCAGATCGGACAGAAGATCTTACGGCATATCACTGAGTATTTCAGTGATGACGGTAAATCCGTAGAGCGTAAGAACGCAGAGCTACAGGCCTATGTGAAGATACTCAAAGCAACAGAGTATGAGACCTTTGCACCCCAACTCTACAACAGTATCATCACCTTCTCACCGATGGAGCGAGCCACCCATGAGGAAATCGTCATCTTCATCGATGAGAGTCTGGGAAAGATACGCTGGTATAAGAACAATCGCTACAGCCATATCATCATCACCCTCTACCGCTACATCTCACTCTATCTTCTCTACAACTACGGTCTGCACCCTTCCCTGCGTTCGCTGTTGCACCTTGTCGTCGAAGTCCAGCATGCCGATTACTTCAAAGACCTCGGTTATCGGCCACTCTATGAGCCTAAGACAAAAGAGTTCGAAAAGCGTCAGATCATAAATCGTATTGAGAAGACGATCACCCCATACCAGCAGCAGTTCAAACAGCTCAAACCCTTCGGTGAGAAACTTGACCTCTCATCACTAGAACAGTTCAGCCATGACTTCTACCTGCAGCTGAAACATCTCGACTATACAGAGGTATAAGCATGCGTGCACAAGAGATACTAGATACCTACATCGACAACATCATCCAGATCATCACCCCCTATGGAAGTGGAAGTGGTTTTGTGATAGATGATCTTATCATCACTAACTCGCATGTCGTCGACGGCCTCTCAGAGGTGGTCATCAGTGCCAAGAAACTGGGGCGTACAAAAGCCCATGTCATCTATGATGATCCCAGTAATGACCTTGCCTTTATCCGTATACCCAAGATGTCCATCACCAATATCCTCTCACTCTCCTCCTCAGCAGTAAGTGATGGTGATAGCGTCGTAGCCGTCGGTCATCCCTATGGTCTCAACTACTCCATCACAGAGGGGATCGTCTCCAAAGCAGCC
>JAUWRZ010000233.1 GCA_030610325.1 Sulfurimonadaceae bacterium
TACCAAGCCTGCGCAGTCAATGGCTTGAACGAGTTGTTAATAGCACCAAAAGCATAAGCACCATTATAGAACTGATCGAAGTTAGTCGTACCATTGGCATTGAATGGAGCGATAACAGCACGGTTCGTGACATCACCACCATTGCTACCACCGACATAAGCAGCTACCAATGTAGAATCCGGCAGGTCTTCATTGAGCAAGACAGCTGCTTCAAATGTATTGTAAGCGATAGACCATGTCTCAGTAAAGACAAGTGGTGTATCAAGCGTCATACGACCGACTTTAGCAGTAGTGTTACCTACTGTACCTGCTGCCCACACTTCATCAAACCAGAAAGAGTCATCAACGCCATTTGTACCTTCCCAGACACCGTTTACCAATTGACCTTCAAGACCAAGCGTAGAGAGTGCAGTCAGGTGTGCGCCAGCTGAGATACCTTTTGTCAGATCAGCAGTGATACCAAGGCCCAGTGCAGCTTGACCTACAGATGTCTTCTTATCAAAAAGACCACCACCTGGGACATCATTGTCATTACCGGCAGTCGAGTAGAAAAGTTTAGCATCACCATCTACTTTTACATTATCGATCGCGAAGGCACTAGCACCCATCAACATTGCAGCTACAAGACTCATTTTTACTATTTTCATTTATTCTCCTTATACAAGTATTTACCTGTGATTATATTTTTACGATTGAGAGTATAGCATATGATATTGTGATGATAATCAGGTCATATGCTTAAAAAATAGGCAGTTTTTTGAATACACTTATTTTATATTATGGAGTATAATTCTCTCACTATAAAGGAACTCTATGCATCTATTCATACTATCTTCACTATTGACCTCCTTGCTCCTACTAGGTTGTAGTGGTCACGGCTTGCAGGATTGGGCAGATGAGACTTTTAATGAGACAGAGACAACACAAAAGAGAGAAGAGCTAACAGCCACTCAGACTTCTCCCACCGACAATCAGGCACTAAACAGCATCTCGCCTTCAAAGACAGCGACTTCACAAGACGGTACGATGCAAAAAGGTCTGGATAGTTGGACTAAAGAGGAGTGGAGACCGGCGATAGAGCAGAACGAGACGATAAAGGCCCAAGAGAGAGACAAAGAGCGTCCGTTCACGCTACAGGAGTATGTGGACAAAGCCGGTGTCTATATAGAGAACAAGCCGGAAAAGAGCGGCCCTTCACATGCAGAGAAAGTAGAGAGCCTCCCTGTGATAGGGAAGTGATCACTCAGATCTACTTATTGTGCTTCTCATCCCATGAGAGAACAGTCTTGCCCTCTGCATTCTTCTCGACTGCAGCCATACCCATGACGTTATAACCGGAATCGACATAGTGGACCTCACCAGTCACACCTGAAGAGAGGTCACTGAGAAGATACATCGCTGAGTTTCCGACCTGTTCAGTCGTCACGTTCTGCTTAAGCGGTGCATTCGCTTCGTTCCAGTTCAAGATCTGTTTGAAATCACCGATACCTGCCGCAGAGAGTGTACGGATAGGACCTGCACTGATAGCGTTGACACGCTGGCCTTTCACGCCAAGGTCTACCGCCATATAACGTACAGTCGATTCAAGTGCGGCTTTGGCTACACCCATCACATTATAGTTCGGAATATATTTCGGTCCGCCGAGATAACTGAGAGTAAGGACAGAAGCACTGTCGCTTAACACGGACTCCAAACGGTTTGTCAGATCGATCAGGGAGTAGACTGAGATATCCATCGCCACCTGAAATGCTGCCTTGCTGGTCTTTATGAACGGTTCAGAAAGCGCCTCTTTTGGTGCGAATGCGACGGAATGGACCAGAAAGTCGATCTTTCCGAAGTCCTTCTCTATCAGCCCTGCGATAGCGTCCATATCTACTTCATCTGAGACATCGAGTTTATACACTTTGTCCGAACCCAACTCGGTCGCGATCGGTTCAACACGTTTTTTCAGCGCATCGTTCAAGTATGTATAAGCTATCTCTGCACCTTGATCAGTACAAGCTTTTGCGATCCCATAAGCTATGGACTTATTATTTGCCAGACCGACTATCAGCCCTTTTTTACCCTTCATCATCATACGTTCTCTCTCCTTTTTTATCTAACTGTCACACTTCTGTGCATCTTCTACCATACTGAAGAAACCATCGACATCCAGTGATGCACCTCCAACAAGGACACCATCTACATTATCCAAAGCCATGATCTCCGCCGCGTTGTTCACTTTGACACTACCACCATAAAGCAGTGGCTTCTCGATCTTATGTCGTAACGCGGTATGCAGTAGCTCTATGTCACTGTTACTTGGCGTGAGGCCTGTGCCAATAGCCCATACCGGCTCATAAGCTATGACAAGCTTCTCATAGCTCAGGTCGATCCCGACCAGTTGGGCATCAAGATACGCCATCAGTACATCATTGCCCTCTTCACGGATCTCGAGTGGTTCACCGATGCAGTAGACGATGGTAAATCCCTGTTCTTTATAAAAAGCATACTTCTGCGCGATCGCCTCTTGGGACTCTCCCAATACATGACGACGCTCAGAGTGACCGATAAGGATGGTGTCTATGCCAAACTCCTCAAGCTGCTCCAGAGCCGTCTCACCGGTAAAGGCACCGTTTTGTGCCGGGTAAGCGTTCTGCGCACCGACAAGTATCTTACCTTTAAGACTATCGAGCGCCGTTGCCGGTGGGAAGATCATCACCTGCGGGGTAGTCTCCTTCTCTGTGATGTACTGCTCAAGCTTCTCAAGATATGCCGCCGTACTTTTACGAGTCATATTTGCCTTGAAGTTTCCTGCGACGATCACGACTCCTCCTTGACGATCAATGCCTGGACACCCGGAAGGACCTTACCTTCCATCAGCTCCAGTGACGCTCCACCACCCGTAGAGATAAAGGTCATCTCCTCATCCACACCGACACGCTGGACCAGGTCTGCCGTATCACCACCACCGATGACACTGGTAGAGTAGGAGTCTGCCACGAAGTGTGCGATCTTATTGGAGCCTCGTGCGAAACGCTCCATCTCGTAGACACCCATAGGACCGTTCCAGATGACCGTCTGGACATTGTTCAAGACTATGCGGTAGAGACGGACTGTCGCCGGTCCGATATCCAGACCCATCCAACCCGGAGGGATCTCCTGTGAGGAGGTCACTTTACTGACAGAGTCAGCTGAGAACGTCTGCGCTGCGACGACATCGACCGGCAGATAGAACTTGACACCCAGTTTTTTTGCCTCCTCCATCACTTTTAGCGCTTCATCGAGAAGGTCGTCCTCTACCAGTGAGTTACCGACATCATAGCCCTGTGCTTTGAGGAATGTAAAAGCCATACCTCCACCGATGAGGATCTTGTCGACTTTAGGCAGCAGGTTGATGAGTGCTTCGAGTTTACCCGAGACTTTACTACCTCCGACGATGGCTGCAAACGGACGTACGGGCTGTTTAAGTAACTTGCCAAAGAACTGGATCTCTTTTTGTAGTAAGAAACCGGCAGCCATATGCTCGACATCGAAGTGGTGCGTGATCCCCTCTACAGACGCATGTGCCCGGTGACTTACACCGAACGCATCATTGATATAGAACTCTGCCATATCAGCAAGACTCTTTGCCAGAGCCTCATCGTTCTTCGTCTCACCCTTCTCAAAACGGAGGTTCTCCAGGAGAAGCACTTCATGCGCTCCAAGATCAGCAGCTTTTTGCGTAGCATCCTCGCCGATGACATCCTTCGCCAGTGTGACATCACGCTTTAGAAGCTGCTGTAGACGTAAACGTACAGGAGAAAGAGAGTACTTCTCACTCACCTCACCCTTTGGACGCCCCATATGTGAAGCCAATATGACGGCGCAATCCAGATCAAGACAGTAGTTTATCGTAGCGACTGCTGAACGGATACGGCGATCATCGGTGATGTTGTTGTACTCATCCAACGGCACATTGAAATCACAACGAATAAATACTGTTTTTCCCTGAATATCCAGATCTTTGATATTTAATAACTGCATAGTTCTCCCTCTTTTCACTACTGTATGTAATATAAGCCCAATATATAAACTTAGATCATGTTTAATATTACTAGCTCACACCATTATTTTAGAATATTACCATCAATTAACTGAGTCCGCTCACAATGACCTTATAAAGATGCAGTGAGATGTAAAGGACTTACCAAACTTCACGATCACAATCGCTCGATGTATGTGGACTTTTACCAAAAGCTAACGCTAATTTGATTACAATCCGCGTATGAACAGTATTGCTCTTTTCGGAGGAAGCTTTGATCCGCCACATCTGGGTCATATCGCTATTGTCGAGGCAGCGCTTAAAATGCTCGATGTGGAGAAGGTGGTCATCGTCCCGACCTATCTTAACCCGTTTAAGAGCAGATCA
>JAUWRZ010000146.1 GCA_030610325.1 Sulfurimonadaceae bacterium
GACACGGTCCTTCTCATCGGCATGATCAGACGAGCGGATCCAGAGTTTGCCATCTTTTTCGTAGACACCTTCGCCTATCTTCTCAAGGACACGTTCCCAATCATCATAAAGTGAGGACTCACTGACAAAGGTATCAAAATGGATGTTGACAGCAGCCAGATCTTCGATGATCAGCTCCATCACTCCATCTTTTGCCCAGAGTGCCAGCTCGGTCTGTCTGCTCTCATCAGTCAGGATGTCGGTTCCGAACTTCTGTACAGCCTCTTCGGCAAGGATCGTCAGATACTCACCACGGTAGTACTTCTCCGGCCACTCTACCGTCATGTTCAGTACGGCAGACTGTCCTTCGAGTTGCAAGGAGAGCCCAAGCAAGTCGATCTGGTTTCCGGCATCATTGACATAATACTCTGCCGTGATGTCGTAACCCAGTCGACGGCCCAGACGTAACAGTGTGTCACCATAGACTGCGCCACGGGCATGACCGATGTGCAGTGGACCGGTAGGATTGGCACTGACAAACTCCAGCAAGATCTTATCATCTGCATCGGAGCTGCCAAACTCATCTTCATGTCCCAGTGCCCAGGAAGCATACTCATCGAGAAAAGTCTCTGAAAGCCGAAAGTTGATGTAACCCTTGACAGCTTCTACTGCCGAGAAGATATCACTCTCGCCAAATGATGAAGCAAGGTCATCAGCAATGATCATTGGGGATTTTCGGAGCTCTTTCGCCAGTGAGAAGGCGATCGGGGTAGCATAATGCCCAAAAGATCGATCTTTGGGCTTTTCTAGGACAACATCACGTTGAAATCTATCGCGCAACTGCGCCTGAACACGTTGCTTCAAGATCTACGCTTGCTTCTCAGTCTCTTTAGGTGCATCACTCTTCGCACTCTCATTCGCACTGTCAGTGGTAGCTTCTACTTTTTTTGTATCGACATCTGCGGATGCAATAGCGTCTGCTTCTGCTGCTTCATCTTCTTTGACCGATTTTTTAAAGTTTCTTATTCCCTGACCCAGGCCTTTTGCCAATTCAGGTATCTTTTTTCCTCCAAACAGTAACAACACTACTGCTAATATAAGGACTAATTCGAGTCCTCCAGGGATCTGAGGCATGGTCTTCCTTTTGTAGACAAAATTTAAGGGGGTAGTATAGCCGTGATTTGCTGTAAATGGGCTGATGGGATAATCTATGATGAGAATTATTTATATCTTTAACACTATAGGGAACACGTTTAAAAAGGGTGGAAGAAGCTGCCTGCGTATTGGACTCAGGACTTATTCGTCAGCTTCCCACTCCTGGATGAACTGACTGATCTCTATGCTTGGCTCTTTCAGCAGTGCTGCATGTGCGATAGAGAGCAACTGTACTGCTGCCTCATCAAGGTCATCGTTGATGATGATGAAGTCATACTCACTGATGCGCTGGACCTCACGTTTAGCCATATGGATCCTGTTTTCGATGATCGACTTGTCATCCGTCCCCCGTGCATAAAGACGTCTTTTGAGTTCCTTAAGCGAAGGTGTCGTGATAAAGACCGAAGTAGTCACATCTCCCAAACGGTTCTGCACCGCGTCATGGCCCTGTACATCTATGTCGAAGATGACCAGCTTCCCCTCACCGAGTGCATTACGGACAGCCTTTAAAGAGGTCCCATAGTAATTACCGTGCACCAATGCATACTCCAGAAAGTAATCCTCTTTGATATCTGCTTTAAACTCATCCTCACTGACAAAGAAATACTCTACTCCATCACTCTCACCCTTTCTCATCGGACGCGTCGTCGTAGAGATCGAGAAGTAATAAGCACCTATCTGGTCTTTTATCTTGTTTATCAATGAGCTTTTCCCTGCTCCACTTGGTCCTGAAAGTACCAGTACCGCTCCTGTATTACCTGTGATCCCTATATTCAACTCTTATCTCCAAACGTGATGTTCACATTGATCCTCATCCCCTGAAGCGCTGCGGCGGAGGAGTCATCTTTAAGTACTTCTTGCAGTGTCTTTGTCAGATCATATAGCGCCTTTACGCCATCCTCACTGCCAGCTACCGACATCTCACCTTCCAATAGATTCTCAAGTCCATCATCCGAAGCTACTTCACCCTCTTGCGCTTCACCAAGTGCGACCTTCAGATCGTGCGCGTTCAGACTATCAAACTCATCAAAGTCATCAGAGAGTGCGACGACTGCTTCGGGTTTGCTCTCCTCACTGCTGTTGATGATATCTAAAAGTATCTCTTCATCCACATCCTGAGCAAGTTCCTCTTCACTTAATGTACTTACCACACTCTCTATCTCATCTTCTAGTGTCCCTATCTCCGCGATATCAAGCTCTGCATCCTCATCAAGCTCCAACGCACTCTCATCAAGAGCTGTGATATCATCACTGATATCAAGATCATCAAGTGCCACTGTCTCAGGAGTCTCCTCTTCATCAGCACTCGTCTCCACGACTTCATCTAAAGTCTCAAGAGCCTCCTCAGCAGGAAGTGCCTCTTCTGGCTCCTCCATATCGATAGAGAGTATCTCCTCTTCAAGCTCTCCCATATCAGGTTCTGGCTCACTATCGACACTCTCTTCGACATCCGTCATACTCTCGACCATCTCTTCAAGGTCTTCAGGAAGGGTCAACTCCTCATCGAGATCCCCGATATCCATCTCAAGCTCATCTTCGAGCATATCATCACTGCCCTCATCAAGACCTTCGATATCATCAGCAAGTGACATCGCTTCATCAAGATCAAAAGAAGGTATCTCATCACTGCCTTGCTCGTCTTCAGCTAGACTTGATATCTCATCCAATGATGTCTCGACCTCCCCCATCGCCTCTTCTTCAGACTCTACAGGCAACTCCGCGATCTCAAGCTCTTCGAGCTCATCATCATCAAGTAACAGGCCATCGAGATCACTCTCATCAAGCTCCAGGTCAAGCTCTCCGGAGTCATCAAAATCTGCCAGAGCATCATTGACCTCCTCCATGGACTCTGAACTCAGGCCCTCTGGCAAGGTCTCCTCTGCTCCTGTCTCAACAGTATCATCAAGCAGTCCCTGTACTTCAAGAAGCTCATCTTCATCGAGGACACCTCCTTCGGATCCATCAAGTCCCCCAAGGTCTTCGACTTCATCGAGTTCCAGGTCTCCTAGATCTTCCAGTAGAGCCTCATCACCCAACTCTTCCAACTCCGGCCGCTCCATCTTTGCATCATCAAGCTCAGGCATCCCCTCAAGAAGGTCCAGATCAAGATCAAGGTCAAGGTCTTCCATCAGATCATCGACTTCTGACCCCACTGAGAGCTCCTCCTCTTCCACTGCTACTTCATCTCCCAGATCAGGCAAGATGACATCGTCTTCGATGAGTGCCTGTTCAGAGAAGAACTCTACAAGATCAGTCGGTAAGAAAGGCTTCTGGATGACTTTATCAAAACCCTCAGGAAGCTCTTCACCACGCTGAGCGATAAAAAGTGCTCTCTTATAGCCTATCTTTGCCCTAAGGGTATCTATCAACGACTCATCATAGACAGCATGATCGATGATCAATAGGTCATAGTCTGCTGCTTCGACCTCTTCGACTCCTTCAGAGACCACCAGTTCATCACCTGTCTTTTGTGCGCTCAACGTCACTAATTTATTTACGACCGGATTATCGTTAAGCAGTAAAAACTTCATAGACAAACCTTTTTTCAATGAAAGATGTTATTATGGAGAACAAAGAGCAGGTAGTACGACTCGTGCTATCTGCTCTTTAGTCTGTTATTATTGTAGCTAAAAAACGTTAAGGCACCTCTAATAACCCCGATTATGGTACCAATATGAAACGATTTATGTTAATTTTAATACTGATTTATAGCCTGATGAGTGCCACTGAGACCTTCATCTTACCCGACAATACTTCTGATGCACTCTATTATCTTAAGCGCAACATCGACTCAGTGAACAAAGAGCTCACCATCATCACCCCTCATCTCAAAAGCCGGACCCTGCGTAACAGTCTTGAGAAAAGCTCTGCCAAAGGCATGCATGTGACTATCATCACACAGCAAGAGCCTATGAGTGATGCCGCTTATCTTGCCCAGTTCAAACACATAGACATCAACATCATCCATGCTCAGCAGAGCGACCATCAAAAAGGTCGACTTGCACTCTCCTTACTTCTTATCGATAAGAAGTATGCCTGTATCAGCAGTTCTGCGTTCGATGAAGGGGCCATGCGGCACGATATCGCTCTTATGGAGTGTACCGGTGACACCCAGCGCATTAGACACTACACAGATATCGTAGAGACTCAACTGAGACGAAGCAAGCCCAATCTTCAATGATCATAAAAAAAGTACCTCCAGCCAGTTGAAAGCACCCTGCATCTGTGCCTTGACGATCAACATCGATGATGCCAGTGTCGCTATCAGTACGACCAGTGCCAGACCGATCTTAATAGGAAAACCGATGACAAGCAGGTTGAACTGAGGCATCGACTTCATCAGCATACCGAAGATGATATCCTGCAGCCAGGTAAGTGCGATGATAGGAAAGGCGATCATAAAGCCGACCATGAACATATTTGACGCTGCATGAAGAAGATAACCGAACAGGTCATCAGTCAGCATAAACCCACCGAGGGGAATAGCTGCCAGGGACTCATAGATGAACATCAGCAGCCAGTGATGCAGATCGATGCTGAGCAGTATCATCAATGCCATAAGCGAAAGGAACTGACTGATGATCGGCATAGAGACACCCGACTGCGGGTCGATCGCTGATGCCAGAGAGAACCCCATCGTAAACGATATGACCCCACCGGCAAAGGTGATGACGTTATAAGCCAGCTGCAAGACCAGCCCGATAGTCAATCCAAAAAGCATCTCACCCAAGATCGCGATCGTAAAGCTTGAGAGTGTAAGTTGCAACTCCAGCGGAGGTAATGCAGGGTAGAAGATGACCGTAAAGAAAAATGCCATCGCAGCTTTGACATTTACAGGAATACTTGTATGCGAAAAGATAGGTGTCGCCATAAAAAGTGCACCAAACCGGATGAAAAGCAGTATAAAGCCGATGACTCTCGCCTCCCCAAATAGCTGAGCCCACTCCATTTAATAAAGGTCCTCGGGAATGGGGAATGGAAAATAGAGAAGTGGGAAGAGAAAAGAGGAAAGGGGAAGGTATGTAAGTCTAGATCGCATAGGGTCTATCTCTTTACTCTTCACCCTGTCCCCTTCCCTATTTTAGCTGTTCAAGGTGCAGTTCATGCAAGCGGTAGACCTTATCACAACGTGATGCCAACTCCTCATCATGTGTCACAAGTACCATTCCTGCCTCATGGGTGCTGATATACTCATCAAAGATATCCATCACCTCTAAAGCCGTCTCATTATCGAGGTTTCCAGTCGGTTCATCAGCAAAGATCAGACGCGGCTTTTTCGTAAGCACTCTGGCTATAGAAATACGCTGCTGCTGTCCTCCAGAGAGTTCTGTCACCTTCTGAGATATCACCTTCTCAATACCCAGTCGTCTTAACAGCACATCATCGATCGTCTCATTTGAAAGGATAGCAGCTACTTCCAGGTTCTCATAAGCGGTAAAGCCTTTTAACAGATAGTGAGACTGAAAGATCAGACCAAGGTCATCTTTTCGTAGTTTAACGAGATGTCTCTCTTTTAGTGAATGTACTTTTTTTCCCAAAAGTGTCACTGTTCCTTCATCCGGTACAAGTAGAGTAGATAAGATATGTAGGAGTGTTGACTTCCCGCTTCCGCTTACACCGATGATAGCCATCGACTCACCGGCATCAAGGCTAAGACTGACATCATTAAAAAGTGGGTAATCAAAAGAGTGCGCAAGCGCGTCTGCATGTAAAATAGTCATAGGGGATTATAAAGAAAATGGCTTAAAAAAAAGTGCGGAAAGAGTCTTGTTGGATATTGAGGGGTGGGTAAGGCTAAGCCTTAACCCATCTGTGCTGCGACTTCTGCAGCAAAGTCTTCTTCTTTTTTCTCGATACCTTCACC
>JAUWRZ010000407.1 GCA_030610325.1 Sulfurimonadaceae bacterium
AATGTATCTGCGATCGTCTTGATGGCTATGTCCCCGACATCATGTCCATAGGTGTCATTGACCATCTTGAAGTGATCTATGTCTGCCATCAACACTCCGTAGGTCATCTTTGTCCGTTTGACTTGCTCTGTGATCATCTCTACACTCTCTTCAAGATAGGTCCTGTTGTATAGGCCTGTCAACGCATCCGTACGTGCTGAATGTTCAAGTATCTGCATAAGTTTCTTACTGATGATCTCCGGTTTGGCTGCATCTATATAGTCTTCGATAGAGGGTAGTAGTGTGCGTACTCTTTTAGCCTCTTCATCAGATCTTGTGATGATGGATATCACGAGGTCAAGATCATTTGATATGGAGTAAGGCACACAGATATATTGTATATCATCATCAGATGGCATCTGCATACAGAGTTCCTGGAACTGACATGAGTCCACTACACTGTTTGTCCTGTCTGCACGGCATCCTTTTTTTACGTCACAAAGGAGTCTTTTTTCCATATGGACCACTTGTGTAGTCTTGTTTGTGGTATCTGCTTCGATGAGATTGAAATCATCTAGCTTGAACTGTTGGCGTAAGATCATGGCCAGTCTGCCATAGAGCTGTGATAGCTGTTCATCATGCTCGATCGCTTTTCTAAATCGGTAGATGTCAGATAGCCTTGTCACGGTATGTTTGACCTCGATGAGAGGATCGGTCTCCTCACTCTTACTGTGTGTCAAGAACGTCTGGATATTGTTCTCAATATTGTTCAAAGATGTTTGAAGTCTCTCTAAGAACGCGTTGACCCAGGTCTGTATCTCTTGACTCTCATCAGAGCGTGCATCGGTGATACGCTGGGAATAATCTCCCTGTTGTGCTCCTTGCATCACATGTTTTATAGAGTCGAATATGTGTAGATAGGGCCCTATCAGTCGATTGACGAAGAGCAGGACAAATAAGATGAGTACAAGTGCGAACAGGCTGATATAACCGATGAACTTCATCGCATCTGTCTTAAGATCGCTGATATCCATCTCGATGGTGATGGCTCCAAGCGTATCACCTATTTTTGCATCATGACAGCTTAAGCAGTCGATGCTACTATGTTCTTTTGCCGTGTAGGGGATCGTCACACGATATTCGCTACTTGCAAAGAGTGGGTCGTGATGGACTTCGTGTGTCTTGCCACTTTTTAACACTTCTTTATCTATCTCATCCCGGGCTGACTCATTACGTAGACCTACCCCATATTGCTTGATGATATTTGGGCCACGTACCAGCCATAGACTTTTGATGTCATCGATCTGCTCGATCTGGTCGACAAACTGTGCCCTTTTGTCCATGGTCGTGTTTAGCATATGTGATGTAAGGCCGATCTCGACTACTTTCGCGACGGCAGTGGCTCGGCTCTTTGCGCTATTGATCCCATACTCTTTAAGGTTAAAAGCTATCAGTGTAAGCATAGCGATAAAGACTACTGAGAGGACGACAAGTAAGGTCAGTGATATCTTTTTTCTGTTTTGTACCATCATAAAGCCTTTTAGTTGACTTTTTGGTATCTATAAAGATCCTGTTGAGATTATGAGTCTTTGGAGGTACCATCTGTATAGTTGATTGTAATACATTTAAAATAAAATAATGCATTTAATGTGTAATATTATGATTATGTAAGATATGGTATGGAAGATCTGTTACTATCTTCATGTGTATTCACTAGGTGGTGTGGATCCCAGACAGTTTACGATCGAGATCACTGAAAGTGTCATGATGGAGAACAGTGATGAGATGATCAAAAAGCTTGAGAAGATAAGAGCGATGGGTGTACATATCTGTTTGGATGACTTTGGTACAGGCTACTCATCACTTGCTTATCTGCATCGCTTACCGATCGATGCCATCAAGATCGATAAGAGTTTTGTCGATGCTATTCCCAAAGATGGGACTAAAGCTATCCTTTTAGATACGATCATAGCTATGGGTAAGACACTTGACATCGCTGTCATCGCCGAAGGTGTCGAAGAGGAGTATCAGCGAGACTATCTTATAAGACAGGGGGTGCCTCTATTATCAGGGTTTTCTCTTCTCCAAGTCGGTGAGTGAGACGAAGTATATAGAGTACCTGGAAGCAGGTAGTCTCTTGGAAATAGATAAATATTAATATTATAAAATATTGATCTCTTCCACTGTACTATGTGATCTTCTCCACACTATAGCGTTGGATCTCCGGATGTCCCTGAAGGCAGTTCCCGCTGAGTCCCGCTTTCTGGCAGAGATGCTCAAAGAAGAGCTCAAAGGTAGCAAGCTGTTCCCACACCTGAGGTAAAAAGGTCGCCTGACGTCCGTTAAGTCTCAGTACTATCCCATCCTCACCGGTCTTTATTTTTGAGCGAAGGTCTTCGACAGTGCTGTACTCAAGAGGTTTGGGAACACTTAAAAGCGAGATCTCAAGTTCGATGATGTCAAACTCTGCTTGGCTGAGTGGAGGAAATCGTGGATCACTGAAGGCTGCTGCTTTGGCATTGGCGATGATATCGTCAAGTAGAGTACGGTAGGGTGTCAGTGAACCTATACAGCCTCTAAGCATTCCCCTCTTGTTCAGAGTGACAAAGGTCGCCCGATGCTCTTTGAGTTGGGGATACTCTGCTATTATGGCTTCCCTGTCAATACTCTGGGTGCCATCGAGCTTATCTGCTATAGCTTTTTTTGCCACATCCAAAAGTAGATCGTTCATCTCTTTTCTCCCT
>JAUWRZ010000083.1 GCA_030610325.1 Sulfurimonadaceae bacterium
ATCGTCGCCTCAAAGAGGATATGGCCCATGATAAACAGAGCAAGTATCAGCCCTGTCGCACTCTGAAGAAGGTCAAGTCGAGCCGGAGTGCTGCTCTTATGCAGTTTTAGATACGCTGCGACACTTTTATGTAGCCTGTCATGCTTCATCTGTTATCCTTTAATGCTGGTTCTCTCTATTTCGCTTTGGGACGGAATGCTTTTATGACGTTCTCGTCACATTCGAGATAAGGTCCTTCTATCAGATCGATACAGTAAGGTACTGCCGGAAAGACAGCGTCAAGACACTCACGGATCGACTTGGGTTTACCCGGAAGATTGATGATCAGTGACTTGCCACGGATCCCCGCTGTCTGACGCGAAAGGATAGCCGTAGGGACATACTGCAGACTTACCTGTCGCATCAACTCACCAAAGCCCGGCATCATCTTCTCACATACTGCTTCTGTCGCTTCAGGTGTGACATCGCGCACTGCTGGCCCTGTCCCACCGGTCGTGACGATCAGACAGCAACCATGCTCATCACTGAGCTCTTTCATCGTCTGTTCGATATGTGACTGATCATCGGGGATACAGCGATAGACGATCTCAAACTCTGATGTCAGATACTCTTTAAGGGTATCTTGGATGGCCATGCCTGAGATATCCTCATAGATACCTGCACTGGCGCGATCTGACGCTGTGATGACTCCGACTTTTATTGTACTCATTAGCTCTCCGTTAAAAAATGATTGGCTTGTTTGATAAAATAGACCGTTGCAAATGGTCTGAAAAACTCTCTGGCAGCATCCGCATCGATGATGTGGTCTTGAGCACCAAGATAGACCTCTATAACGGTCCCTCTGCTGATGACCTTCTCAAGCAATTTTGGTTCCCAAATGTAGTAAAGCAGCTCCCTTAACTCTTCTGCTGTCGTCTCGGTAAAAGCTATATCCTCTGCGACTGGATATGGCTGAAAACAGCTACTGATAAATGTCCTCAGATAGCTCTCTTTTGCTTTTTTATAGGCCATCAACTGAAGGCGCTTGAACTTCTCCGGTCTGGTCTGAAAGAATGCGGGTGAGAAGAGCTGTAGGGTATCGACACGCTCACTGGACGCGGCGACAGCTTCAAGTGCTTTGATAGCACCATGACTGAAACCTGCGACAGTGTAGTCTGTATCTAAGAGAAAGGCACTAAAAGATGTCGCTTCATCCTTCAGTGAGAAACCGCTATAGAATCTCATCGATCAACTGCTTTATGCCCTCTTTGGTGATGTTCTCTTTCTCGATCAAGACACGTTCGATGGCCATGATGGCACTCTCTTTAGTACTTAGGAGTGTCTTGGTCTCCTCATAAAGATGATCTAGAAGTTGTGTCTTCTCGGTTGCAAGGGGTATGATCGAGCTGCCCATCGCATACTTATCGAGCATGGAGATGACCAACTCCTGTGCACGGGTGATATCTGCTGCTGCGTTAGTCGCATGTTCACCAAAATGGAGATCACACGCTGCCATACCTGCCAGAAGTACTCTGATGTGGGCTTCGATCTCATGCTTTAGCAGCTGCTCCCCGATAGGTGGTTTGATCGACTCACTGGTCAGGACCACTTTCTCAAAAGCGAGATCGAACCACTGTGCGACAAACGCTTTCCCCGCCTGGTAGCGGGCAAAATACATCTTCTCCTCATCACTTAGCATGTTCAGACGTTTTTTCCCAAAGAGGACCTTGTCTTTGACCTGATGGATATGGTCGATGGTCACACGGATCTCGTTCTGGCGAAGGGCCAGAAGTGCCGCCTCATTGACCAGTGCCGCCAGTGCTGCTCCACTGAACCCGACGGTCATCCTGGCGATATCCTCACTCTGTACATCATGCGGGATATTGACAAGATATTTCGAAAGTATCAAGTCACGCTCTTCAGGAGTCGGCAGGTCGACAAAGATCCGCCGATCAAAACGCCCGGCACGTAACAGTGCGGAATCAAGGACTTCGATCTTGTTAGTCGCAGCGACGACAATGATCCCGCTGCTTCCTTCAAAACCATCCATCTCCGTCAACAACTGGTTGAGTGTACCTTCACGTTCATCGTTCCTATTGCCATCACGTTTCTTTCCGACAGCATCTATCTCATCGATGAAGATGATAGAGGGGGTGTTCGCCTTGGCTGCGCTAAAAAGCTCATGGACCCTTTTTGCACCCATACCGACATAGATCTGGACAAACGAAGCGCCACTTTGGTAGTAAAAAGGGACATCAGCCTCTGCCGCTACCGCTTTGGCTATCATGGTCTTACCAACACCTGGAGGACCTACAAGCAGCACCCCTCGAGGCATTCGAGCACCAAAACTCTCATAACGTTTCGGGTTTTGCAGGAAATCGATGATCTCTTCAAGCTCGATCTTCACATCGCTGATACCGCCAATATCGGAAAACGAGACATCTGAGCGGACAGGCTGGACCTGATCGACAATACCAAACGCCCCTCCTGCCGGTGCACGCTCACTATTGAGCAGTCGCATACTGCTTTTACCATCTTGCTTCTGCCACCAGCGAAACAGTAGTGAAGCCACACTCAGTACTACGATCAAGATCAATAGAGCCAGAAGGATATTACTTCCCGAATCCACCTCTACCTCCACATCATTGAACATCGCAGGAGTCACCTGGGTGTTTGATATCTTGAATTTTCCAGCGGAGCTCATAAGATAGATGAACTTCTTTGTAGCGATGACCTTCTCTACCTGTTGTGCATCAAGAAGTTCCTGCGCCTTCTCCAGCGTGATCAGATCGGCAGTGTCACGCGTCAATGCAAATATCAGTAACGCTACGATCACGACCGCAGAGACTATCAGGACAATACGGTTCTGTTTAGAGTTCAACATAGTTATGGCCCTCTCTTATCTCATACTCATCTATAGTGACCCACTCTCCGGTGTGGTCCTCATCAGCGCGTATAAGCACCTTGTTGAAGAACTGGTCCAGACCATGATAGAGACCATCTTTCTCGCTCTCTATCAACACATCCAACGGCACCTTGTTCGCATGCCGAAATGCCAGATTATTGGCATCGACAAGTGCGTTTAGCTCAAGCATCCTCGATTTTGACACTACTCCGTTGATCTCCGGCTTCATCTGTGCCGATGGCGTACCGTCTCGCTTTGAGTAGGTAAAAGCGTGTACATGTGTAAGCGGGAGCTTTCTCAGGTTCTCCATAGCTTCACTCCACAGCGCCTCACTCTCTCCCGGATGTCCGACGATGAAGTCAGTACCAAGAGCAAAGCCTTTATCGGCAAGTGCTTCAAACAGAGCCAGGTCAGAAGGGAAACGATTTCGTCTGTTCATCAGACGAAGCACCTGTGGTGATGTGTGCTGAAGAGCGATGTGAAGATGGCGTTCCAACCACGGCTCATCGAGTAACTCTTTAAACTCATCCGTGATCTGGATAGGCTCCAGCGAACCGATGCGTATACGACGGACACCCCGTATCTGGCTGATCTTCTTCATCAGTGAAGCTATGGAGCGTGTCTCTCTATGCCCATAACTGCCGACATTGGTCCCCGTAAGGATGAACTCCCCAAAACCATTAGCAGCAAGTGCGCGGATCTGCTCAAGTATCTTTGCCTCATCCATACTGCGCGCATCACCACGTACAAAAGGGATGATGCAGTAACTACAGCGAAAATCGCACCCCTCCTGGATCTTGATGAAAGCGCGACTCTTACCGACAAAATCAGTGACGATCGTCTCATCGATATGGTTGAGATCACCGATCTCATAGAAACGGTCCGTACGTCTGAGCAGCGTGTCTATCTTCTCCTTCTCAGACTGACCAAAGACAGAGAAGACCTTCTCATCCGCAAAGAGTGACTCCCCTTTCGTATGCGCACCGCAACCTGTCAACAGAAGCTTTGCATCGCTCTTCTTCTCTACTTGATTGATGTAACCCCGAACGGTACTGTCAGCACCGTTGGTAACGGTACAGGAGTTGACTACGATGACATCCGCTTCGGACTCGATGAGGGTGACATCATGATCTTTCAACTGGCTTATCATCACCTGCGAATCAAAGAGGTTTGTCCGGCACCCAAAGGTCTTGAAATAGACTTTTTGTCTCATACTATATCGGTTCCAGTCTCAAAAGGTGGTTCACGTCTCTCTTCGTTTTGCAGATGAAGTCTTTGAGTAGGATAAGCTATCTGGATATCGTCTTCAAGCAGATACGCATCCAAGATCTCTGTCGAGATGACACTTCTGAGTGTCAATGTCGCATAAGCATTAGTCAGATACCAGGCACTGATCTGGATACCGTTTTGCTCGACAAACGAGAAGATACGCGGCTCCACGTTGGTGTTTTTCAGGCTGTATTTGTCACGCAGTTTATTGAGCTGCTTACGGGTGATATCCGTATACCCCTTGGAGTACTTTCGCGTTACATCCTTGGCAATATGCATCGCTTTTTTATGGTTGGACTCAAAGGTGATCGTGATATCGATCCCATCCCACACTGTCTTTAGTGAGGAGTGCGTATAGTTGGCGATCATCTGTGTGAAGATATAGTTGTTGGGGATAAAGACGATCCGTCCCGCCCGACGGTTCTGCATGTAGGAGGTCAGTGTGATATCTTCCAAGATGGTGATACGCAGCAAAGAGATATCAAGCACGTCACCGACATATTTCATCCCCTCTTTATCGACCCGCACCCGGTCACCGACATGGATGGAACCACCAAGGACGATCACCAGCCAGCCAAGCATACTCATAAACCAGTCTTTCATGGCGATGGCGATACCGGCAGATGCAAACCCGAGTACCGTGACAAGATAGTTGACGTTCTCGATATAGTTGAACAACAAGATGATCAGGATCAGTGTGAAGTTGGTAAAGTTAATGATCTTGTTCGCCATATAGAAGCGTTCATTATCGATGATATACTTCTTTACTACACGTTTGGAGAGAAAGAATATCAGGGAGAGGATGATGATGGTGATCGTGATGTTGAGCATCTTGTAAAGCTGTGCTTTGATCTCTTTCTTGACACTCTGTTCTATCTCGTCAATACGCTGTTCATAGACCAGTGACGTTGCATCGACTGTTCCCAGTGCTGTCTCAAACTTCTCAAGCTGTGATGAGATCTCTATATATCGCTGGGTATAGTTCTCGTTCTCATCGACAGTAAGCAACTCCTTATAGAGCCCCTCTTTTTTCCGTAGCAAGATCACTATCTGACGCAGCTCTCCCTGACGTTTCTTGTAACTCTCAAACGTCTCTTTAAGATGCTTGTTGAAAGAGATACCATTAAAAAGCTCGAGCGGGTTCTGGATGACCGGACGCGCTTCGATCTCCTCAGGTTTCATCAATGTCGAGAACGGTGTCTCTCCATGCCCTCGAAGAAGGTTTATCTGCTCGGTAAGGATCTTCTCCTTAGCCAGCAAGGCAGCGACCTCATCTCTCTCGCTAATAGTATCGCCATCTTCTGTCAGTTTGGAAATACGCTCTTTAAGTGCCTTCAGGTCCCGCTTGACATCTATATAGATAAGGTAGGAGCTATAACTCTTCAACCAACTGCTCTCTGAGGAGAGTTCTCTGTCCGTTGCCATCAATCGCTGCTTGTAATCAGCTATCTTATCTTGACGCCTCTTCTCGAGACGCTCCTGTTTAAGACGCTCCTTCTCCAAGACCAGCACTGACGTATTGACCTCTACAGGTACTACTACAGCTGATGGCAGAAGAGTCGTCTTGGCATCTGTCTTTACAATCCCCTCGGTTGCCGAAAGCACGACAGAGAGGAGCAGTGTCGTTAAGAGGAGAGTCGACAGACGCACCCTACTTCTCCCCAAACTTCATAAGTACATCGATGACACGCTCTTTTGCCACGGCGTCAGTGATCTCTACCTCGCCAAGATGCCTTGGGATGATGAACGTCACGGTAGAATCAGAACTCTTCTTATCTAGAAAGAAGGTCTCATAAAAGCGCTCTACATCACTGATAACGTATGTGACCGGTAGACCATAACTCTCTAAAAGGGCTTTGATCCGCTCGGCTTCTTCACGGTCCATCCAGCCCAGAGAGACAGCCAGCTCATTCGCCATGACCATCCCGATAGCGACCGCTTCGCCATGCAGATAGCGGGTGTAACCCGTCTCGTTCTCTATGACATGACCAAACGTATGACCATAGTTCAACGCTGCGCGAATACCCTTCTCTTTCTCATCAGCCGCGACGACACCGGCTTTGGTATCGACAGCCTGCATGATCGCTTCTCTAAGCTGCACACTGTCACTCAGGTCTGCTGACTCAAGCCATGCGAAGAAGTCACTGTTGAACGTCACTGCCATCTTTACTATCTCGGCTACACCCGCACCGAACTCACGTTTTGGCAGTGTCTTCAGGAAATAAGGGTCGATATATACCGCACGCGGTTGATGAAAGGCACCGATAAGGTTCTTTCCAAAACGGTTGTTGATACCTGTCTTGCCGCCCACACTCGCATCTACCTGAGAGAGCAGTGTCGTAGGGATCTGGATAAAGTCGATGCCGCGCTGATAGATACTTGAGGCAAAACCGGTCATATCACCTATGACCCCACCGCCAAATGCGATAAGCATCGATCCGCGGTTAAAACGGTTCTCGAACATCTCGTCCAAGATCATCGTGATCGTCTCCCAGCTTTTGTACTGCTCTCCGTCAGGGACTGTGATGATGACAAGCTCTTTTGCCGTTATCTGCTTCAAAAGGTACTCAAGATGAAACCCTGAGACTGTCGGGTTGGTCACCACTGCGACTTTCGTGTCAAGATGAAGTTTTGACAGGGTGTCTATATAGATCTGATAAGAGTCATCTCTTGCTTTATTTAGCGCTATTTCTACCGTCATACATCTTCCAAATCGTTGCTATTTTTTATGCGTTAGATAATACTTGTTTATCGCTTAAGGGCACCTCTAATACCCCTATATATCATACAGAGCCAAAGAAGGTGTGAGATCTTGCAGGACTACCCGTAGAGACATCAGACGCAGAAGTCTACGACTTATTTGAGTTCCCAAAGGGCGTTTCATACGACATCGTGAGTCGACAGTCAGATACGTACCGGGATGAAAAGTTGCGGATAATCAGAGAGGCGGTAATAGAGCCGTTCACTATCGGTGGAGAACAGAGACATAAAAGGCCCTTTGACCATCTTCTCAGTAAAAGGAAGACAGTGTAGGAAATTTGACTTTTTTCGCAACGTACGGATCGGATTCTGATCTTGTTCGATGATCCGGATCGATTTGGAAAAGATACTCGCGAGGTTGTTGTAGTGCTCTATCACCTGCTCTTTTGCATCCATGTGCTCAGCGCTATAGCTAAAGAGTTCGAGGTTATACCCCATCTGTTCAGAGATATCGAAGATCGCGGTAGAGACCTTCTCCAGATCACGGTTCTCAGAGAGTATCACGACTGCCTCTTTTATCTCAGCCAAAGGACGCTCCGACATACTCAACACCGGAACACTCCCCTCATACAGTGCCTTACGCATGCTCTGTCGTGAGAACACCTTCTTCGAGGTGATGACAAGTCCGATATGGTACTTTATGATATCATTTAATATGATATCTTCCGCACGCTCATCATAGTAGTTGATCTCTACTGAGACATCATCACCCCGATGGGCTTTGATCTTGCGTAGGAGATCGATATTACCGGGGTTCATCACCTTGATCACGAGTTCATGACCAAACTCCCGATGGACATACTCGGCCTGTTCAAGCTGTGTGGTCAATGAAACCTCGTTCTCCACAGCCATATCGACGAAGAAGTAGAGATTGGTACCAAATGGTGCCGGAAACTGTCCAAGTTCACGTTTTATCGCACGGTAGA
>JAUWRZ010000499.1 GCA_030610325.1 Sulfurimonadaceae bacterium
CTACATTAGCCGCGTGCGCTGGCTGTGAGACATTACCCATGATCACCTCATCATAGAGCTCATACGGCAGTCCGACACGAAGCACCAGCTCCTCTACGACATGCGCACCAAGGTTCTCAGCATCAAGGTATTTTAACTTTCCTCCGGCTTTAGCGATAGGCGTCCGTAAGCCATCTATAATAGCTATACGCTCTTTCATCACAAACCTCCAATTTCTCCTTCTACAGTATCTCTCAAAGGAGATGTTATTGATCTTTTTAATATATTGACTATTAACACTTTACACTTTTCAGATCTCTTTGTCCGTGATCATACTCACAGTTCTACTCATGACAGATGATCGGGCTATTACTAATTAGAGCACTTTGTCACTTTTTAACTATGTTAAAATAGAGACTAACACGATAATATAAGATTTTTTTATGAAGGAATAGTGCTGCTGATGGATAAGACAACTCAAGGCATCATCATTTTTGATGGTGTCTGCAACCTCTGTAATGGTGCGGTGAACTTCATACTGAAATATGACCAAGAGGAACGTTTTATCTTTACTCCTATGCAGAGTGAGACCGGGACAAGACTCCTAAAAGAGTTTGGACTGGACCCCTCAGATACCGATACGATCTTACTCGTAAGTGGTGGTGGGTCCTACGTAAAAAGTGAGGCCGTGTTCGAGATCATAAAAGGGCTAAAGGGAGGATGGCGGCTATTAAGCATATTCCGCTTTTTACCACTTTCATTAAGAGATGGCATCTATTCCATGATGGCAAAGCATAGATATAGGGTTTTTGGAAAACGCAATAAGTGTATGGTGCCGACTGAAGCACTTAAAGAGAGGTTTATTACTTAGCAGAGCAAACTTCTTCACGATTGCTTACAATGCCCTCAGTCCATCTAATCTTGACGTCTAAGTATGATCTGGTCTATCTGCTCTTTTATCTGAGTCAGTCTGTCATTAACCACATTCCAGACGATCTCCTCGTCTATCTCAAAATACCAATGTATCAGCTTATCCCTCATCTTCGCCATCAAAGACCATGGAAGCTCGTCGAACTCATCCGTAAGCTCTTTAGGCAGCTGCTTGGTCGCTTCTCCGATCACTTCGATCTCTCTTATGCAGGCACTGACTGTCTTATCATCCTGCACGAATACCTCATAATCCATACCCTCGATATAACGCGCTATCTTTGCGATCCTTTCACTTATGTCTTCGAGAAACAGCCGATAGTCTCTAATCATATCGCTATAGCTTCATGAAGGATCTGCTCTTTGATATGATGATTGAGCTTTCTTTTGGGTACCAGATCCACTTTATGATGAAGGTGCTCTTGAAGAAACTCTTCGATCTCGATGAATGTAAGGAGATCAGGTGTCTTGGTGAAATCCACCAAAAGGTCAATATCGCTCTCTTCTCTCTGTTCACCTCTTGCATAGGAGCCAAAAAGGTAGAGATGTGCTATGTGATATTTCGAGACAAGCTGAGGCATCAGGTCATGTATCTCTCTCTTAATAGCATCTGTCGTCGGCATATTGACCCCTTTGATAGGTCAATTGTAGCAGATTGTCTTTTAAGGTCATGACGTGACACAGACAACGGGAATCAAATCCATCAACTGAATAGACAGTCCAGTCGGTAGGTCTACTCAGCGCTATATCAAAAATTCCCTCAAGGGGATCAAGGGTCATATACCCTATATTTCTTTACAAAAAGTAGTGAGTTGTCACCCGACCCTAAAATTCTAGCGTATAGCCCTGTAAACGACATACCAACACATAGATAAAGGGCGTAGGCTCAGTTTTATGATACTTCACAAAATTTGGAAGATGACAGGAGTATATATGTCACACCTCAGAAGAGGGGGAACAAGTCAGAGCATCCATTTAGGAATGTCTTCAAAGATCCTTGAAGCGATCAGCCTACTTA
>JAUWRZ010000207.1 GCA_030610325.1 Sulfurimonadaceae bacterium
ACCTACACTACAGTGAGCCTAAGCTATGGTGCATCTGTAGGTCTTCGTTATGACCTTAACGACCAGATCTTCATCAAAGGCTCCATCGGTAAGGAGTACCTCGATATCGATAGCAGTAATACCGCAGATCTGACTATATATCAGTTCTCTATTGGGGCTGCGTTTTGATCTTGCTCATATGATCAGGATCTTCTATGAGCCTTATGATAGAATATGAATAGATATTTTGAAGGATCTCTCTAGGCTTCTTATACAACAGTGCATTTCAAAGGTCTTACCTATGTCTGCTCATCCAATATGGCTTCTACTTTTTTTACCACTTCTCCTTACAGCCCAACCCACTCTTGATGAGGCACTCTCACAAGGTGATGTTCGGGGGAACGTTAAACTTTTCTATTACGGCATAGAAAGAGATTCCGGCGAGGATGCTTATGCGACTTCGCTGGGTGGTCACCTTCAGTACACGACAAAGAACTGGAACGAGCTCTATGCACGGGTGGGCTTTCACACCTCCAATCCCGTAGGCTCCAATAAGAACAAGATGGCGACGGGGCTTTTCAATAATGACCGTGACGGTGATGCACTGACTGCGCTCAGTTCAGCCTTCATCGGTTATCGCCGTAATCAGCGCGTACTTAAAGTCGGGAACTTTCGGCTAAACACCCCGATGATGAACGATGATACGACCCGCATCGTCCCCTGGAGTTACCAAGGTGTCGCCTTTACAAGCACACCTAGAGGCGGACTTCGACTACAGCTAAACCACATCATCCAGATGCGCAAAAATACCTCTGATGATTACAAGAAAGAGAGTGCCAGTGGAGTCATAGAGGACGGCATCACCATGCTTGGTCTGCATTATGACCTCAGTGGCGAGCTCTCCCTCTTTAGCTTCTACTACTATGCCCCGGAACTCTATGATACCTTTATAGCTCAAGCCGATTACAAATACCCTTTTGATGAGGAGTACTTCTTCTGTTTTGGAGCACAATACTTTAAAAGTGGAAATGGTGGAGAGAATGTTGACACAGAGAGTAGAAATGGCGGTGATGACATCGACCTCATCGCCCTGCGTACCTCTTTTGAAGCTGAACAGTGGGAGATCGGACTCAACTACTCACAAAACTTCGGCATAAGTGGCATCATCAAAGGCTACGGTGGTCTCTCCAAAGTCTTTACCTCATCCATGATCGCCAACGGTCGTGGAAACTATCAGCCTGAGACCTGGATGCTAAAGGGACGTTACGACCTGCCAGCGACTTCCTATGGGCACAGTGAACTCGCACTCAATCTGACACATACCCGGACAAAAGATAGTCGTGGTGATGATTTTAATGCCTACTACACCCATCTGCGTCATCATCTAAACATAGAGACATCACTTTACATCCGCTATGAACTTATAGACTTTAAAGATGGAAAAAGTGATACCGACTTCTTACGGATCATCGCCTCTTTTGATTTTTAGAGGTGCCATTAAAGCACATGCTGCCACAACACCTCTGCGATAAGGACGATCAACAAGATCCCGATAAGGTTTAAGAAGATCCCGTAGATAGCCATCGTCTTGACATCGACCACACCACTGCTCATCGCGATCGCATTCGGTGGTGTTGCGATGGGTAACATAAACGCATAACTTGCACAGACCGTCGCTACCATCATAAACAGGGTGCTATCGAATCCTACTTTGATGGTCACGACATAGAGGATAGGCAGCATAATAGAGATAAGCGCAGTATTACTCGTCACCTCTGTCGTAAAGGTGACTAAAGCAGCCACTGCCAGCATAAAGAGCAGTGTAGGCAGTGTTGTCAGGGCTATGAGATAGGAGGCGACCTCTTCAGCCATCCCCGTCTTGGAGAAGGCCATCGCTATGGCAAAACCGGCACCGAACAAGAACATGATCCTAAAAGCGATCTTGGACTTGTCTGAATCCCAGTCGAGGATGGAGAAAGGCGGAGCAAAGAGCAGCAGTCCGGCAGAGAGTAGGATCCCCGGTTCGCTAAGACCAAGACCACCGTAGTAAGGCTTGATAGGTGCATTGATAAAGAGCATGAAGATGACGCCCATAAGCAGATACATCACCTTCTTCTGTTGTCCATCAAGCGGCGGAGTATCCAAGTCCGGATCGATATGTACATCTTTCAGCCCCAGGCCCAAGGTCACACCTACGACTACGAACATCACCGCGACCAGAGGAGCCACCATCCATATCCACTGCACGAAGGGGATGGCTTCAAGCCCCTGCCCTTCCATGATACCCATCAAGATAAGGTTCGGCGGTGTGCCGATCGGTGTCAGGATGCCCCCGACACTTGCCCCATAGGCTATGCCCAGTGCAAAACGTAGTTTCAGACGGTTCTCATCACTTAGAAAAAGTGCGATCGGCAACAGTAGCAGCGTAGTAGTCGTATTCGAAAGCACCGAACTAAGCAGTCCGGATGTGATGATGAGTGCAAAGATCATCCCCTTCGCACTATTTGGAAAAAGCCCTAAGATCTTGTTCGCTATCCAGCGATGAAGATTTGTCTTCTCTAATGCTATCGCCAATAAGAAACCTCCGAGAAAGAGATAGATGATGGGTTTGGCATAGTTTGACGTCGTCTCCGCCGTTGTCAAAATACCCAGGGAGGGAAATAAGATGATAGGTAGAAGAGAGACCACCGCCAACGACAGACCCTCATTCGTCCAAAGTGTCACCAATAAGACGATCGAGGCTACAAGCGATGCCTGTTGTAGAGTAAAAAACGGTGCCATCGCTAAAAAAGCGACTACACCAAGTCCAAGGGCAAGCCCGATCTTTTTTGTCTGCTTCGCTTCTGAAGATGTCATATCTTCCCCCATCAGATCTAGTTACTGTCATTGTGCCTTCGTGTGTGTGAAAAACACCTAAAGTTAGCTATACTTTCCACATTATCTCAAGGATCTCATCAATTATGTTTTCATCGTTCAAAAGCTATTTGACTCCCAACACGCTTGTCCTTCTCGGAATTATTTTTGGTATTCTTTTCGGTATGTACCTGCCGGAGTATGCTCTCAAACAAGAGGTCATCGGAATGGCCTTTGTCAGCTTTTTGAAAATGCTGGTCGTCCCCTTGGTCTTTGCCTCTATTTATGTTGCTATTGCCGGGCTGGGCTCACTTGAGCAACTTAAAAGAATCGGCTTGAAGACAATCGGTCTTTACCTCGTCACAACCGCACTGGCCGTTTTGCTGGCGATTGTCGCCATCAACTTCTTTCCCATTGGCGAGGTCGTCTCATCAGAGGGACTGGAATATGCCAAAGCTCAGGACATTGCCCCTTTCTCACTGCAAGCGATGCTGCTCAGTTTCATTCCGACAAATATTTTTCATGCTCTGTCCGGCGGGAACATGATGCAAGTCATTGTTTTTACCATCTTCTTGAGTGTTGCCAGCCTCTACCTTAAGCAAGAACATCAAGATATCATGCTTGACTTTTTTACGGCCATCAGCAGCGCCATGCTAAAAATTGCCGAGTGGATCGTTTCCCTTACCCCGATCGGTGTTTTTTCTCTGATCAGCTACATCGTTGCCAAACAGGGAATCGATGTCATTCTTGGATTGTGGGAGTACCTTTTGCTGGTATTGGGTGTTCTCGCCGTTCATGGCACACTTACCCTTCCAACCGTAGTCGCCCTCTTCGCCAGAATCAATCCCTACCCTTATCTGCAGCGCATCAAAGAGGTGCCTTTGATGGCATTTTCCACTGCTTCGAGTGCCGCCACCTTACCGGTAAGCATGAAAGTCGCTCAGGAAAAAGGAGATGTTTCCAAAGAGAGTGCCGCGTTTGTTCTCCCTCTTGGTGCGACAGTCTCCTTGGACGGTACAGCCGCCTATCTCAGTATTGCCGTACTCTATATTGCCAACCTCTCAGGAACCACCCTTACCTTTGGTGACCAACTGTTGCTGGGAGTCACCGTAGTAGCATTGAGCGTCGGTGTTGCCGCACTGCCCTCTGCTTCTTTGGTCATGATGGTCGTCATCTTACAACAGGTAGGGCTGCCGGTTGAGTATCTCGCTTTGATCGTGGCAGTAGACAGGATCTTGGATATGGCTCGGACAGCACTGAATGTGACGTCCGATATGTGTGTGACAAAGATCGTGGATGAGCTAAATAAAAAAGAGACGCATACAAAGCCAATCGCTACATAAACACATGGCTCTGTGTTTCTCGTACCCACGTAAAACGTGGGTACGAGAATAATACGGCGGTATTGTCACCCTGGATGATGCTGATCCTCTAAAAGAGCAATATGATGAGAAATATAAAGAACGTACTCCTCCTACTCTCTTCTCTTGTGCTTGGGACTCACGCTGCTGAGACAGAGAGTACTCCAGTAGAGATAGATACTATCGCAAAAGCATTTACAGAAGGTAGCGTGAAAGGACTCATCCGCTATAACGCCATGTACCGTGACAGTGCAATCAAGATCTTGCAAGACAGTGCCAACGACCTCCCCCGAAACAAAAAGCAGTACTACTCTGCCTTGGGCGGTTATCTTGGTTATGAGACGGCACCACTGTATAACACCTCCATAGGAGCCACCTTCTACACCTCCAATCCACTCTTCAACAATCCCGGCGACCGTGCCGGACTGGGCGGTCTTTATGAGCAAGACGGCGGTCAGGACAGCTACAATGTCCTCGGAGAAGCATTTATAAAGTGGGAGTACCTTGACACTCTGGTGAAGCTTGGTCGTCAGGAGATGGCA
>JAUWRZ010000057.1 GCA_030610325.1 Sulfurimonadaceae bacterium
GATAGATAGAGTGATGTATACACTGCCCAAGTAAGACTTGGGAGCGAGGGGAAGCGATAAAGTGAAGCTTTGACCCCATGATGTAATATAATGATCATAAAGGAAGTAACGTGAAAACAATAAAAACAGATACCGAACGGACACTGCTGATAATGCGGCATGCCAAATCCTCTTGGAAAGATAACTCTCTCTCAGACAGAGACCGTCCGTTAAACAAGCGTGGTCTTCGTGATGCACCGATGATGGGAAAACGGCTAAAGTCACTTGCTTATCACTGTGATCAGCTGATAAGTTCGCCTGCTGTTCGTGCGAAGAGTACGGCTGAGATGGTGGCTTCAGCTTTTGACTATGATGGGGAGATCATAGAAGATGAGAGACTCTATATGGCAGATATCGAGGATTACCTAGATGTCATCTCGGGTGTGGACCTAAAGGTGAAAACACTGATGTTAGTAAGTCATAACCCCGGATCAGAAGAGTTTTTTAGTCATCTTACAGGGATCGATGTGTATGAGTTCCCTACTTCAGCCTATGCATTAATAGCCATAACAGGAGAGTGGAGCAATATTACCTCTGCAAGACTTTTACACTATGACTTTCCAAAGTCCACAGAGGAGAGATAAGTGGAGAGCCACATCTTTGCTTCATCATAGGTAGAGAACTCACCATCAAGTTGTGCATCAAAGGCTCTGTCGAGGATCACTTTAAAGTGCGGAGAAGGTGCTATCTTTGCCGCTACGAGATCACGTCCCTGGATCAAAGGCTTTGGTGGAGTGTGCAGTACATCTAATGCAGCCGCTCTCTGCTCAAACCAATCCCCGGCTGGATAGCTTTTTGCAGCTGCCTCCTCCGTCTTACGACCCAGATAGTCTGCTTTTGCGATAAGTAGAAGGTCTTCAAGTGAGACTTTTACAGCTAGTCGGCGCAGATGCGAATCATCGCTGGAGTCCTTATAGAACCGTAAGGGTCTGGGATGAAAACGAACCAGTGCCAGGACATCATTTATGAGTCTCTTCTCATCAGTGATACGTGTGAGAAATGTCTGTGTTATCTTTACACCAGCCTCTTCATGAGCAGGTGCTGACCATTGACCATCGATCTTCTCTGTAGTAGAGGGTTTACCCAGGTCATGGCATAACACGGCTAACATCAATGTTAGGTCACGTTTGTCCTCACCGGTACGCAGTGAAGCCATCGCATCGACTGCCATCAGGGTATGTATCCAAACATCTCCCTCCGGATGGATATCGGGGTCTTGGGGTACATCTACCAGTGCACGCAGTTCAGGTAGAAAATCGAGGATATGCATCTCTCTCATCAGAGTAAGGCCGATGGAAGGTCGCGAGGCTTTAAGAAGCAGCTTCTTTATCTCCTCAAAGAGACGCTCTTTGGGAAGCTCTTTAAGTACACCTCTATCTACCATATCCGAGCAGAGTCTCAGAAGTTGCTCATCACACTGCAACTCAAACCTTCCTGCCATCTGAATGGCGCGTAAGATCCTCAATGGGTCTTCGACAAAGGTCTCGGGATCGACACAGCGCAGTGTTTGAGCCTCCAGATCTCTCTGTCCGCCATAAGGGTCAAGTAGTAATGATGAGTTGATGACATAACCCATGGCATTTATAGTAAAGTCCCTTCTTTGCGCAGCAGTGATAAAGTCCATCTGTCCACTCAGGGAGATATTGAAGCCTCGATGACCGGTCGATGTCTTGGACTCCTTACGGGGTAGGGAGAAGTCGAAGTGGTAGCCGGCAAGAGAGAGTTTAAGTACACCAAAACTCTTGCCTACAAGGTTGACAGAGCCAAATGGCTCAAGCATATGCTGTAGGGTCTCGATATCTTTGACGACGTAGACTTCGATGTCAATATCTTTACTTTCGACATCGAGAAGTGTATCACGCAGGTATCCACCCACGATGACAGGAAAGCATCCCTGCTTTTGCAGATAGTCGGTAACGGGTGTAAGTTCTGAGGGAAGTGTTATCATGGTTCCAGTAAAAGTTTTTTGAGTGTCTGTTCGAAGTGCTGCTCCGTAGTGTCAAGATGCTCGTCAGATTCAAAGATATCTATACAGTAACGATAGAGCTGTTCATCTCGTTTGATGAATGTTTTGACCTGTTTTGTCGCGTTAGCATACTCTGCTTCATCGCTTTTGAACTCCAGAAGCCTCATCTCTATGTAGTGCATGATCTCATCGACGCCGGACTCATCATCGACAAGGATCTCACCAATGAGCTTTCGGGCCTCTTTGAGTTCCGCTTCATAGATCTTGCGGTCGGTAAAGACTGCTACAGCGATGATAAGGGCTATGTCGTAGGTCTTTTGTGAGAAGTTCTTAGTATGCCAGTAGATAAGGAGCTTACGCCAGCTACTTTTTTCCGGTAATATCATTTCGTTTGTCATGACGTTATTGTAACGTAAGAGATTTGAGACAAGCAAGTGAAGCTTTGACCCCCTGCCGCCAGTGACCTCCTCTCGCTCCCAAGTCTTACTTGGGCAGTGTATACATCACTCTATCTATCTCTAACAGTTATACTCAGCCATATTGTATTGATATACTGGATGGTCTGTAATATGTATTCCCAAGTGAAACTTGAGGAACGAGGGTGTATTTATACGCCAGCAGGACAATGGCCTTTTATGGGGACAGTCACCAAGTCATCAAGGCTTTTTACACCTTACTGATCATACTTCTCATCCATATTGCATTTTAAGATAGGTCTGAGATCAAAACCGAAGTCGGAGCCCTCTCCCAGAGTACTTTCTATATCCAGTGTGGTCTCATGCATGTTCAGCATATAGCTCACGATAGCGAGTCCAAGTCCCAGAGAGTTGTCCCAGCTGTTCTTCTCAACGCGGTAATACTTTGAAGTGACCTTTTCCAGTTCGCTGGTAGAGATACCTATGCCTCTGTCGATGACATGGAGGCGATTATCGGCGATGATGACCGATACATCCTCTTCAGAGTACTTCATGGCATTGTCGACCAGGTTGATAAGGATCATCTCTATCGTAGTCTTATCAGCGAAGACCAGAGTCTTCTCACACTGGTAGTCAATGGTACGGTTCTTATATTTCTTTGCCAGGTTCTGTACGACCTCCTGCGAGAGATCACAGAGATCGAAGTTCACTCTTTTTATATTCATATCATTGTTCTCGAGTTTGACAGAAAGTGAGAGACGGTCCAGCATCAGTGTGATCTTCTCTGAGTTAGAGAGGATCTTTCCGAGGAACTTCTTACGTATCTTATGATTGATATCGGGATCATCATAAAGGGTCTCGGCATAACCCATGATGGAAGCGATAGGGTTTTTAAACTCATGGCTGATCGCAGAGAGGATATCATTACGCTGTTTGTTGATAAGGCGTAGTTTGGCAGTGTATTTTCGCTTCTGCTTCTCCCGGCTGCTCAGTTTTTTTACCATGTTTTTCAGCTGCAATGATATCAGCAGAAACTCACTGAAGTGTCTGGTCTTTATAACGGCTTTGTAGTTCTTGTTAGCTATCTGGTCGAGATAGGTGATAAGCTGCGTGACATCATCCTGGATCTTTCGGCTCAACTTATAGGAGATGATCGTGGCAAGGATGATAAAGAAGAGAAAGGCAAAGGTGAGCCGGGATGTTATAGTCGTAAAGCTTGCCATGATCCTTTCCATACTGTCAGAGACACGTAGAGTAATAGCATCTCCCTGAAGATCGATACGTTTAGCTACATATAGAAAGTCGGTACTTAATGTCTCCGAATAGCGTAGAGCAGTACCAAACTCCTCTTTTCCCGCTTGCATGATCTCTACACGATTAGCATGGTTCTCCATATCCTCTATACCCATCTCACTCTCAGCGACGACCTTTCCATCATCATCGACGATAGTGATACGCATCCCGGTGAGATGGTGAAACCTCTTGGTATGCTTTTCGAGATCACTGTCATCCTCAAGATACTCCTCAAAGAGCACAAGCGCATTTTTGAGGTCATCTGTGGAGTGTTCAAGGATAAGGGACTTGAGAGTGAGGTAACCGATGATCGATGCGACAAGCAGCGTCCCGATAAAAAGGGCGATGAACTGGATGAAGAAAAGTTGATGGATCTTTAGCAAAAGTCACTCCGTACTGTTTGATCTCTAGGCAAGTGTATAACCGACACCGCGTACCGTCTTGAGGTACTCTTTCTCTTTATTTGGGTCTATTTTCTCTTTAAGACGATTGATCGCGACATTGACTGTACGGTCCTGATAGACGTCATCGCCGCCCCAGACACGTTCAAGCAGGAAGTCGCGGTCGAGTATGATACCCTGATTGTCGATGAGAGTGTGGAGAAGATCGAACTCCAGCTTGGTCAACTCTGTTTTTTTATCATCGACGAAGACCTTTCTGGAAGCAAGTTCAAGCCGGATATCACGATAGGTGAGTCTGCCACGGTCTTTCTTTTTCTTGGTACGTCTTAACACTGCTTTGATGCGTAGGATGACCTCTTTCATATTGAAAGGTTTGGTGATGTAATCATCACCGCCGCGCAAGAAGCCCTCTTCTATCTCACTCTCTTTGTCTTTGGCACTTAGATAGATAACGGGTGTCTCTATCTCCTGTTTACGCAGAGATGCGACAAACTCACTCCCCTCTACACCTGGTAGGTTCCGATCCATGATAAGGAGGTCCACAGGCTCCTCTTCGAGTACCTGGGCGACTGTTTTCGTACTGAGAAATCCGATAGTCTCAAAGCCCTCTTTGTTCAGCGTGTATTCGAGAAGTTCCAGGATATCCTCTTCATCTTCGACGATGATTATCAGTGCTTCCATTCTCATATTCCTTGACTGTAGATGCGCATCTGGCTACCTTGCTGTGCATAAAGTATCAGACTGGTGATGTTGATAGAACACTCACAGGAGCGTTCAAGTTTACGTAGAGTCCCAAGGACACGGACATACTGTGTCGCAAGTCCGTCTCGGAGATGATCTGCTTTCAAATGTGAGACTTGTTTATGTGGCATCCAAACTACAGATGCATCACCCGATTACGACCACTCTCTTTAGAGAGGTAGAGAGCCTTGTCAGCTCGTCTGATAAAAGACTCGACGGTATCGTCATCTTGTAAGAGGGTCACACCAAAACTGCAGGTGACGTTCTCACCGTTCAAGGGGAGTTGTAAGATAACATGTTTTCTGAGTCTCTCTCCGAGAAAAAGTGCCGTGTCTATATCGGTGTTTGGCAGTATGATCAAAAATTCCTCACCACCCCATCTTCCCAAGACATCCTCTTTACGTAAGCCATGCTGCATCCGCTGGGTTATCTGAACAAGGACTTTGTCCCCTTCAAGATGTCCGAAACGGTCATTGATGGGTTTGAAATGATCGATATCGACCATGATAAGTGCCGGCTTTTGATGTGTGAGCGTCGCTGTGGAAAAGGTCTCATCAAGTATCTGACTGATCTTGCGCCGGTTATAGAGCTGTGTAAGGGGGTCGATCTCAGATATCTTTGTCGCATCTTTCAGCTCACTGGCCAGTTTCTCGTTCTCTTCGGTGATGATCATCTCATTGACGGTCTTGGTGACAAGTCTACGAAAGATGGCAGAGATATAGACGGCTATAGCGATAAAGACAGCAAGGATGACCAACTTGGCAGAAAGACTGTTTATACTGATCATCGGAGTCGTGAACGATTGTGTGATCGTACCGAACTCAACGGTATTAAAAGAGCTGGCCAGGGTGACGATGACTAAATAGAGAGTGATACTGAGTAGACCGGCAAGCAGGGTAAGTCGTGGAGAGAAACGTATGGTCGCGAGAGCTATCCAGAGGTAGTAAAGTGAGAATGCCTCGGTCTTGAAGGTACGATAGCTACCTATGCTATAGATAAACAGAGAGAGGATGATGATATCCAAGGTCACAGAGAGATATTTTAACCAGGGAATATAGTGATCTCTTCTACTCAGGACAAAGACGACACAGCCATAAAGAAAGTTGAGGCCTGAGAGGAGCAGTAATGTGTTGAAAGAGTGAGAAGGGATCTCATCTTTTATGCCAAATCCGCCTAAAAGATAGAGTAAGGTAAAAAGCAGGCGTGCGTAATTGGCATAGCGTTCACTTTTTTGCTCTTCATGGAGAAAGAGATTCTGTACCATAGACTCGGATGGTGCTTTCATAATCTATATCTTACTGGAAATCGAAAGGATCTGTATGGTTGACTACTGTCTTTTGTGATCATTCATATTTATACAACAAATGGTAACGATCAGTTAAGGTATAGAGACGGATCCACAAGAAAAATATATCTGAGTAGCTCCAAACAGCATGGATCAGACAAGTCCGTTTACTCTATAGCCTGTGAGATCGTCCCTAGTCACCACTGCCGCTATCATCACGCGGGTATATCGACCTTTCCGTATACAGATATAAGCAAAAAATGTGCTAGAGCGTATCAGCCCTGGATGAAGATAATATCAGTTAAGCCGTGTTTAAAAAGCGGGATGGGTAAATAGGACTCAAATAGTAACGACCCTGATCGAGATGTTATATTTCAAACGTACCGTTAAGCAAAACAAGAGTATCCTTAAGAATCATAATTAAATATATAGCATAATATTAAAAGTTATATTTAATGGTATGTATTGTTTGGTGAGATGTGCCTTGATGGTACGTCAAAAATAAAATATTCTTAAGAAAAAGGAAGATCTGGTGATCGAGATAATAAAGAGAATGGAGAAGGCGGCAATGAAAGGCAGCGGAGCTGATTTTTATAGATTGGGCTTTGCACTTTTCTTCTTGGTAGCAGTCTTGACATATAGTTTTATGAGTACTGGTGAGTTGCCGAACAATGTCTTTTTAGCGGTAGCAGCACTGTTTGGTGCTTATATGGCGATGAACATAGGTGCGAATGATGTAGCTAATAATGTAGGACCTGCAGTAGGGTCAAAAGCACTTACGATGGGAGGCGCCATTGTCATCGCCGCTATCTTCGAAGGTGCCGGCGCACTTATTGCCGGCGGTGATGTCGTAAAGACCATCAAAAAAGGGATCATAGATATCTCAGCCTTTGGCGGCAATGTCGACCCGTTCATCTGGGCGATGATGGCTGCACTGTTGGCGGCCGCATTATGGCTGAACTTTGCCACGATGATAAAAGCACCAGTCTCAACGACGCACTCTATCGTGGGTGGTGTCATGGGAGCAGGTATCGCAGCGGCTGGTTTTGGCATAGTCGCTTGGGGAACTATGGGCATGATCGCGGCTTCGTGGGTCATCTCCCCGGTCCTGGGTGGTATTATTGCAGCGGCTTTTCTGTTTGCCATCAAAAAGACAATAGTCTATAAGGAAGACAAAGTGGCGGCTGCAGCAAAGTGGGTACCTCTCTTTGTCGCTATCATGTCTTGGGCCTTTGTCACCTACCTTACATTGAAAGGTCTTAAAAAGGTCTGGCCGTCGATCGTTGATGTCCTAGTCTTTTTACCGGATGCAGAGAAGCCTTCGTTTATGGTAGCGGCGATCTTTGGATTGATCGTTGCTGCAGCTGTGTATTTATTATTAAAAGCGACAGTATCTAAAAGAGCAGGCAGTATTGAAAACAGCAGAGCCGGGGTCAATCTACTTTTTACCGTCCCGCTTATCTTTGCAGCGGCACTGTTGAGTTTTGCACACGGCGCAAATGACGTGGCCAACGCGATCGGGCCGTTAGCTGCGATCAATGATGCGGTCGTAAGTGGAGGGATCTCAGCTAAAGCAGGAATTCCTCTGTGGGTCATGGCCGTCGGAGCCCTCGGAATCGCCCTTGGTCTTGCCCTTTATGGACCAAAGCTCATCAAAACGGTAGGCAGCGAGATAACTGAACTCGATCAGATGCGGGCTTTTTCTGTGGCGATGGCCGCAGCTATCACTGTGATAATCGCATCACAGCTGGGCCTTCCTGTCAGTTCTACACATATTGCGATCGGGGGAATCTTTGGTGTTGGTTTTTTAAGGGAGTACCTTGAGTCGACAAGCGAAAAAGATGAGATCGCCATTGAAAAACAGCTGCTTGATGATGAGAAAAGACTGCTGCAAGCATACAATGAAGAGTTAAAGACACTCGAAGCCAAAGAGGGTAAGTCAAAAGAGGATTATGAGAGGATCGTAGGACTCTATCATATGATCGATGAAGAGAAGGATAAAGTCAAAGAGGCAAAGAAGCAGTTAAAAAGTACGGAAAAAGTCAAATATGTCAAAAGAGATGCCGTGAAGAAGATAATCGCGGCATGGGTGATCACTGTTCCGGCAGCTGCGATATTGTCAGCTGTCATATTCTTTATGATAAGAGGCATCGTACTTTAAACATATAGGTCGTTTAGAGACAGTCTTAGTATAGAAGACGTATACAGCACATGTCATATCTAAAGAAGGTGAGAAGAGACTGGACAGACTCAACGATAGATGATGTGATAGTCGAAAAGCAACTTTTGAGATAGATGGTAGTATATTATCTTTTGGTGAGTGGTAAGACATTTATACGCAGGTATGGGTCATATAGAAAAAGAAGACCCGATAAAAAGCAATCTTAATAAAAAGGTATTACATGGCAGAGAAAAAAGATAACGTAGAAGTGAAGAAAAAAGGCAAGGTCCAGGTCTGGGTCAAAGAGGAGACGGTAGCGTATGAGAAAGAGCTGGCTGCACTTCAGGTGGAGTTACTAAAATTTCAAAACCATGTAAAAGACAAGGGTCTGAAGATATTGATGATCTTTGAAGGACGTGACGCAGCCGGTAAAGGCGGTACGATCAAAAGGATCACAGAGCATCTTAATCCTCGTGGTGCCAGAGTCGTAGCGCTGGAAAAACCGAGTGATAAAGAGATGACACAGTGGTACTTTCAACGGTATGCGACGCATCTTCCCGCAGCCGGTGAGATCGTACTGTTTGACAGAAGCTGGTACAACCGTTCTATGGTCGAACCGGTCATGGGCTTTTGTACAGAGAGAC
>JAUWRZ010000200.1 GCA_030610325.1 Sulfurimonadaceae bacterium
AGAAACAGCATGATGAAAAACCCAAACTTGTAAAAGAGTAGGGGTTCGCGTTCTATGAGGGGAGCATCTTTGGCGAAGTAGGGCTTGACCTTGTCGGGTGCTTTGAGTTCGTAGAAGAACTCGGAGTAGTGGCTGTAGCGTTCATCGGGATCGATGGCGATGGTGCGCATGATGATGGAATCGAGCCATTTTGGGATGTTCTTGTTGTAGCGGCTTGGTGGTTTAGCCTGTTTGAATGTCGGTGTCTGAAAGGGTTCGATATTGCCGTATGGGTACTTTCTTGTCAATGCCCAGTAGAGTGTGACCCCGATGGCAAAGAGTTCCGTGCTCTCGTTGATAGCCGCACCGGTAAAGCGTTCAGGAGCAAGGTATGTAGGTGTTCCTGCTCGGGAGTTTTCGGCAAAGAGTTGTACCATCGAACCGAAATCTACCATCTTGAAACTGGTCACGGCTGTATCTTTATCTCTGGAGACGATGATGTTCTCAGGTTTGATATCGCCATGTACCAGCCCAAGGTGTAGCAGATGTGCTTCGGCTCGGTGGAGGAACTTTGCCAGTGCGATGGCACTGTCGACAGAGAGGTGTTTGTCCTGTAGATAGTCTTGAAGGTTCTTACCCTCGATGAGCTCCATCACATAGTAACGTGCGGTCCTATCCTCGGGTACCCAGGCATCACCAAAAGCCTTATGCCTTATCTGTTTGGCGTACCAGGCCTCATGGACAAACTCCTCAAGTGCCTGCTCGTCATCGTGTGACATCGGGAACTTTATAACGTAGAAACGACTATCTTTTTCGGCTGTCCAGATCCGTTTATGTGCCATCAATGGTATTCTGAGGAGGTAGCCGTCGAAGTCATCACCGACTTTAAGTACCTCCGGTATGGGCAGAGGCTTGTTCTTGATGGTAAAAAGTTCATCCAGAGAGTCGATGCGGAAGATCTGCAGGCTCATATCATCACGCTCATGGTCTTTTGTCTCTTTTGCCGTGCTGTTGATGATGAGTTTGGCACTGAGCCCTTTACCGATCTGTTCAGCCAGGGTCTCATCATCAGCCAGACCGTAGACGCCGTCACTGCAGAGCATAAGTGTCTCTCCGGCTTTGATGGTCCTTGAGTGGATGATGGGGCTCACATGCTCGTTCAGACCACAGGCCTGGGTCAAGACATGCGACATGTTCTCATCATCCATAGTCTGATCTTCAGTCAGCTGCAAAAGCGTGCCGTCATGCTCTTGGAGATAGATACGGGAATCGCCCAGATTCATCGTATAGAGGGTATCGCCTTCGATGACAGCGATACAGAGGGTCGTCAGCAGCTCGATCTGCTCATACTGTGTCATCGACTCTTTGAAGAGCATACGGTTGATGTGCTGGGTAAAGACGGTGATGGAGTGCTCGACACTCCAGCCTGTCGGTCTGGCTTTGAACTGTTTGAGGATGTACTGGACGGTCTGCCTTGCTGCAGCGCCTCCCTTGCGGGCACTGCCGACACCGTCACAGAGTACGGAGACAAGGACCGCATCGTCAAGTAGGGTGAAACCGCAGGCATCATCACCTTTGATATCTTTAGCTTTTGGAAGGATGTGTTCGGAAGATCGCAGTTGCAGCATGAGGACTCATTTAATGGTTTTAAAGAGAATCGTCAAATACCCTTGAGGTCATGTTTAGAGTCGCTATTGCATTAAACATGGCATCAAGGGTACGATGGAGACATCGTACCCTAAGAGTGATAAACAGAGGTTTAGATCCGACCTCCGGCCTGTGCTCCCCAGGTCGTTCTCCAGCGGGTCTTGACCAGAGAGATACCCGAGATCGCGATAAGGACGACGGCTGCAAAGATCAGGAATCCGGCACTGTAACCATCAAAGGCACCCTTTGACCACCCCAGTGTCTTGATAAGGGCGGTACCGCCAAGACCACCGGCCGCACCGATAAGGCCGGTCATGATCCCGATATCTTTGCCAAAACGTTGAGGTACCAGCTGGAAGACCGCACCGTTAGCCATACCCAGTGCAGCCATCGTGATGAACAAGACGACGATCGCAAGAGCAAATGGCAGGTCGATCAATGCCGTGATAAGTGCCATAAGTATGACCGTTCCGTAAAAGATGTAGAGTGATTTGATACCACCCATCGAGTCAGCGATACCGCCGCCGACTGGACGAAGGATGGCTCCTGCGAAGATAGTCAGTGCTCCGAAGTAACCGGCCATGACTTTGATGTTCTCCTCAGCAAGCCATGCCATACCGACCTCACCCATCTCTACCGCGTAAGTGTCCATCAGATAGACCTTCATATAGCCGGCAAACCCTACGAAACCACCGAAGCTGATCGCGTAGAAGAGACCAAACCACCATGTGTCTTTGTCTTTAAGAAGTTTTCCATAATCTTTCAATTTCTTCGGATTTGCCTTGTAGACATCTTCCGGAGCATCTTTTGCCATAAAGAGATAGGTCACGAAGATGATCGTCGAAAGGACACCACCGACAAGGAAGACAGAGGCCCATCCCCAGTGTTCAGCGATCTTTGGAGCGAAAAGGAAGTCGACGACGACACCGATATTACCAGCGCCTGCGATACCCAAGACGATACCTTGAAGCTTAGGTGGATACCATTGACCTGCCTGTGGAAGTGCCACGGCGAACGAGGCCCCTGCAAAACCAAGAGCAAGTGCGACTATGAGAAGCTGGTCATAGGTTATGGTGTCTGCTTGAAAGTAGGTGAAGAACAGTGCCGTGATGACAATAGCCTGTGAGGTAAGTGCTGTTCTCTTTGGTCCGAACTTATCGACGCCAAAAACTAAGACGATACGTAGAAGTGCACCTGAGAGGATAGGCAGTGAGAGCAGTGTCGCCTGCTCACCGGCAGTCATCGATACGGCACCTGCGAGTACCAGTGCCTCATTTATCTCTGTGGCCAACGGCCCGAGCATGGTCCATACCATGAATGAAAAGTCAAAATATAAGAAAGAGGCAAGCAGTGTCGGCCAGTGACCTTCACCTTTTAATGCTTTAAAGTTCGCCATATAGTCTCCTTGAAAAAAGATCTTGTGATCTGTTGGGCGTATTGTAATGTAAAATTCATTAGACTCAGGCAGAGATGGTGGTTAAAAATTAATCACTTTTTGTATGGTGTAAAAACATGCCCTTTGGCCAGTCTTCTCTTAGGTCTATTTTAATAACAAATGTCCTTAAGTAGAGTAATACAGGGGTCTTCATCTCTTTTCAAAGTTTATTAATAGTAGGTATATCTCAATCATATATAAGTCTGACATAGATCATCACATAAGTCAGAGATATGATAAAGGTATCAATAATAGTTATATAAGAGGGTGTATGATTAAAAAATAATCATCTTTTTCTCTCCTTGCTATGGTGTAAGACTATATAATACGGTAATTTTTAAAAGTGCATCACTCAGACGATGCGAGAGGCAATGCGATGTCACAGACCCCTTTAGAGAGTTTTATAGACTATAAAGCCGATACCGGGATGCAGTGCGGTAACTACTCCATCGATATCCCAGAGCTGGGGAAAGATGAACAGTATCGCTTTCACTTCGATGCGACGGCCTGTGTGGGTTGTCGCTGTTGTGAGGTCGCCTGTAATGAGCAGAACAACAACCCCGCAGATATAAAATGGAGACGGGTAGGTGAGATGGAAGGCGGTGTCTTCCCTGAAGTGTTGCAGATGTTCAACTCCATGAGCTGTAACCATTGTGTGGACCCTGCCTGTCTCATCGGCTGTCCGACAGAGAGTTACATCAAGATAGAAGAGACAGGGATAGTCATCCATGAGGATGACACCTGCATCGGCTGTCAGTACTGTACCTGGAACTGCCCTTATGGCGTACCGACTTACCATGAAGAGCGTAAGATCGTCACCAAATGCCATATGTGTCATGAACGTCTGGATGAGGGGCAGTCACCGGCTTGTGTGCAGGCCTGTCCATCGGGTGCGATCATGATCGAGACCGTCAATGTCAACGAGTGGATGGAGAAGGGAACGGAGAGCGGGATAGATGAGAATGCGAACATGCCTTTCTTGCCTGATGCCCGCATCACCAACTCTACGACACGTTACACGCTTCCGGATAATATGCCGGAGCTCATGCAAGAAGCAGATGAACACCTCTTAAAGCCGGCACACTCTGAACTGCCACTGGTCTTTATGACCGTGCTTACTCAGGTCTCATTAGGTGCCTTTTTCGCTTTGATGATGGGAAATATGTTCAGTCTCTTCGGTCTGAGCTCACCTAACTGGATAATGGCGGCACTTGTGATGCTGCCAGCGGCACTTGGTCTGCCGCTCTCAGCTCTACACCTTGGACGCCCGTTCCTGGCGATGACGGCGATGAAGAACATCAAGACCAGTTGGTTAAGCCGTGAGGCAGCAGCGCTGGGTGCGTTTACCGGGATGATGACACTTAACATCGCGTTTTACTTCTTCGGGGTCCCGACACTTCTGCATGTCATCTTTGAAGTGCTGAGCTTTGGTGTCGGTGTCTATGGGATCTATGCCCAATCGATGATCTACCGCATCAAAGCGCGTCCGGCATGGGACCGCATGACAACTAACCTCAAGTTCTTCGGTACGGCGTATGTGGGTCTTTTACTCTTTGCACTGGTAGCACTGATAGTGGGTGAGACAAGTGCCGTGACACCGTTGCTTGCGATGGGCATGGTGATGGCAGTGGCGCAGGGCTTCTTCACTTATGAGGATAGACGTCTGCTCACCATCACTGAAGCGAACAAGTATGAGCTTGAACGCAGTGAACGGCTCTATAGTGAGTTCTTTGAACAGCATGTAAAAGCGCGCTGGGCAGCTTTAGCAACAGGAGCGATACTTCTGCCGCTGTTGGTACTGGTACTTGTCGG
>JAUWRZ010000359.1 GCA_030610325.1 Sulfurimonadaceae bacterium
ATTATGACACTGTTCTGTATATACTAATCAATTATACTAATTTATAACAAAAAATAGCTGTAAAAGTTATAATTTCTTCTAATACTCACCTGTTCTATGGTACTTTTGTTCAGATCGTGTAGAGTGAAAACAGTTGATGAGATATCGATATTAATGTTGTAAATGATTAAGAATGAGTCTGATATACTATTTTTTATGTAAATATGTTGATCATGAAGCGAATAGGAGAGTGTATGGATAACTTCTTTGTTGGACGTCAGCCTATCATCGATCATACAGGTAATCTGATAGCTTATGATCTTTTTTACAAAGCTGGAGATGAGAAGAACGCCTCTGAACGTGCCAAGACTTCAACGCTTGTCTCTGCCGTCTTAAATACTTTTGGGAGTAAAAGTATGCTGGGTGAACGGCGTGGTCTTATTGCGATAGACAGAAAGTTCCTTTTAAGTGAGCTGATCCTTTCGACACCAAAAGAGTTGTTTGTCTTTGCCATCCGTGATGATACGCTTGTCGATCAGACGCTTTTGGAACGTGTGATAAGATTGCGTTCGGAGGGTTATGTCTTTGCTCTGCACGATATCACTGTCAGGACCGGATCACTCAAGCGACTTGCGCATCTTTTTCCCTACCTCAGTTACTTTAAGATCAATATGAAGGGTTTTACCGAGCAGTATCTGGCAAAACTCAAAGAGGTACTTTCTGCTCATCCACTGGAGTTGATCGCGACGCATGTAGATGAACGTATGCAGTATGCAGTGTGCAAGTCAGTTGGCATCGCGTTCATCCAGGGGCTCTATTTCTCTGAACCGGTCTTTGTGGAGAACAGTTCGTTTGACCCAGATCAGTTCGCTGTCATCACCATCTATAATCAGTTACTTGATGTGTCTGTCCCTATTGAAGAGATAGTCAGGGCATTTGAGACCAACCATGCCCTGACACTACAGTTGATGCAGTATATCAACTCCTCAGCATTTGATTTTCAGATAGATATCGCCTCTATCCAACATGTGTTGACCCTGCTTGGGCGTAAACCGCTTGCTCAATGGTTGATGCTGCTGATCTATGGAAAGTCATTGAACCACTCCCGTGACCAAGTCCCTCTGCTTTTGATGGTGATGACCCGGACCGAGTTGATGGTGGGGCTTCTAGGACTGGTATGGCCCAATGCAAGTAAGCAGATAGAGGGGAAAGCCTTCTTTGTCGGTGTGATGTCGCTCTCAAGTACGGTACTCTCTGTACCGTTGAGATTGATACTTAAAGAGATGAGTATATCTGAAGATGTGAAAGAGGCACTTCTGGACAAAGAAGGGATGCTTGGAGAGATGCTTCTTCAGGTCCAAGCGATCGAGAAGTATGATATAGTCGCGATCATGGCCTTTGCGAGGAAGTACGAGATTTCAGCCGTCTCGATGAAGAGATTGATGACAAAGACGATCGAGAGTGTCAATGCATTTGAACAGTCGATGTAAGAAAAGAGAAGCATGAGTCAGTGCATCATGGTCGTAGATCATAATGAAAGTAATCTTCTCTCGCTGGCGAAGCTCTTGGTCGCTTCAGGCTTTGAAGTCATCACTGCTTCAGAACAGGGTGAACTCACAGAGAACCTGAGACGAGATGATATCCATCTGACACTGGTCAATACTTTGACGGCATTCGTAGATGCCTCCTGGTTTTGCTCACATGTACGTGAGCGAAAAGAGCACAACCATATGCCGGTGTTCTTCATCTCTAATGACCAAGATAATATGGATGAAGCAGCTATGTGTTTTAAGGCAGGTGGGAACGATTACCTGCAAAAGCCTATCAACACCAATGAGTTACTAAGCCGTATCTCTTTCCATATATAACAGAGCTCCACTCTCTCTGCGATGCATATCAGAAACGAACGACTGGCCGCTCTCGCTACCTATGATTCGCTTACAAAAGTCTCCAGTCGTCTGCATATGCAGACACTGCTTCGTCAACAGCAGCTCTTGCTTAAACGTCATGGGGGAGATATTGGGTTTATCTACCTTCGTATAATGCGACTAAATAGGTTAAACACACTGTTTGGATATAGAGAGGGTGACAAGATCCTCATCCTTTTTGCTACGACCTTAAAGAAGATGATCCGTAAAAGTGATGTCATCGCCCGATGGAGTGGCGGTGATTTCATGGTCATGCTTCCCAATACCGATGGCCGGTCATCATTGACTTTTGTCAAAAAGATAAACACGCTTCTAAGCAGTGATAAGGCACTGATGGGTTTCTCATTGAAATATAGTTTTGGAGTGGTCCAGATGAGTGCGGAGGAGATGGTGGCAGCCCTCATAGAGCGAAGTAGAACAACGATGGAAGAAGCAGCTGAAAATGAGTATGAGAACATCATAGTCGGCCAAACCTACTCCAAAAAAGAGTAATCTTTTCTTAGTCTGGTATAATCCCTTAAAAAAAACAGGTGTGCTATCTCCGATGCTTTCCAATGATGTAAACGCACTGCTGTCCGATAAGAGTAAACTCCTCTCCGAGACCTATTTTGATCTTCAGCGCTATTTTGAGCAGAAGTATGGTGATGATACGGTCGTGTTTATGGAGATCGGGACCTTTTTTGAGGTCTATGAGGTCAACAACGATGAGCTTCAGGTCGGTAAAGCCAAAGAGATGGCGGAGCTGCTGAACATCCAGCTGACCAAGAAAAACAAGAACATCGTTGAGAACTCTGTCAAGAACCCACTGCTTGCCGGAGTGCCGGCAGTCTCGTTCGAGCGCTATCTGAACCGACTTATCCGAGAACAGCGTTATACGGTCATCGTAGTAAAGCAGCGTGGTGAACCACCAAAGATAACCCGCTACGTCTCTCAGATCCTCTCTCCCGGTACAAACTTTGATTATGCGGTGGACAATCAGGACAACTACATAGTCTCGCTTCTCATAGATAAGAACCGGGGTATCTATTCGGTCGGGTATTCGGCTATCGATGTGACTACGGGTAAGACCTGGCTCTATGAGACGCACGGAACATCTGAAGACCAGAGTTATGCGCTCGATG
>JAUWRZ010000269.1 GCA_030610325.1 Sulfurimonadaceae bacterium
CGACCCATGAGAGTAAAGCCCATGAACTCTTCTCAGTAGACTCCAAGCCAGTCCAGACCATCCACGCTATGATCGATAGTATCATGCAGGCAAAAAGGATGCTCGACAACAGTCATATGCAGGACTTTTCCAACAGACTCGAGCGCTTGCAGTCTGGCTCCTATGACGATAAGCAGCAAAAATTCATCACCATGTTCATCACCCATGCACGTTTTATGGATACCAACTATCAAGACTACATCGACACCTTCTCTGCCATCATAAACACAGGACTTCGTGCCGATCTGGAGTCCCTGAGGGAGGAGTTTATCAGACTCTCCAAAGAGGACGTCATCTTTCTTAACCGGCTGGCTATTTTCCTCTTTATCCTTATCTTCTTAGCCCTTGTCACGATCATCACACTTTTGATCTACCTCCAAAAAGAGAATCGGAACCTCTTAAGGACAAGACATCAACTACGCCATGCACTTCGGCATGACGCACTTACAGGACTCTTCAATAGAAATCGTTATGAAGAGGACCTACTCGCTCTTCTACGGCCTGCTATCTTACTCGTCAATATCTCTGGCTTCAAACTCATCAATGACTTCTATGGTTCACCCATCGGTGACACTATCTTAAAAAAAGTGGCACATCTGTTACAAGAGTATGCCCACGAGTATGAGATAAAGTGTTACCGTATCGGCGGTGACGAGTTTGCTCTCTTATTTGATGACACTCCCAAAGAAGTGATAGAAAACGCCGCTCACGAGATCGACACTCTGGTCACCGACACGACCTATACCCTGGATGACTTTGAGCTTACCATCGATCTAAATCTGGCGATCAGCACTACACTGCCACTGCTTGAGACAGCCGATATGGCACTCAAACAGCTTAAAAGCCAACCCACCGGCCACCTCATCGACTATGATCCCGCCTATGATGTCGAGAGTCAGATCAAACAGAACATCGAGATGACACATATCATCAGAGATGCTTTAAAACACGACCGTATCTACCCCTACTATCAGCCTATCATCGACCTTGAGACACGTGAGATCATCAAATATGAAGCACTGGTACGTCTTGAACTGGGAAACGGTGAGATCCTCACCCCCTACCATTTCCTCTCTATCGCACAACAGACACCTCTCTACCGTGAGATCTCCCGCACCGTCATCAACAAGAGTCTTCACTACTTTGCTGACAAACCCTACCGCTTCTCCATCAACCTTAGCATGCGTGATCTTGAGGATGAGGATATCATCAATACACTACTGGGGCAACTCTCTGTCATCCCTGAAGTCGCTGCTCGCCTGGATATCGAGCTACTCGAGAGTCATGATCTCTCTGATATCACCAAAGTCAAACATTTCATCACAAAGATAAGGAGTTTTGGCTGCAAGATCTCGATCGATGACTTTGGAAGCGGTTATGCGAACTTCTCCTATCTCGCTGAACTTGATGTAGATACGGTCAAGATCGATGGTTCACTGATAAAAGAGGTGACGACTAACAAACAACATCTGGAGACTGTCAAAGCGATCATGAGACTGGTCAACTCACTCGGTATCGAAAGTGTCGCAGAGTTCGTACAAGACGAGAGCAGCGCACGACTGCTGCATACACTGGGTGTCACCTATGCACAAGGGTTCTATTTTGGTAAGCCGGACGAGAAGATCGTCACGCTATGATCGGGCTCTCTTCTCATCTTCCATGACAAAGACCTGGTCTCGTCCCTGAGCTTTAGCCCTATAGAGGGCAGCATCAGCACGAGATAGTGCAGTCATCATATCCGACTCATCCTCAAATGTCTGTGCGACACCGGCACTGACCGTCAGAGAGATCTTAGACCCCTTATGTTCATACGGGTTTGCAGCAACTACCTGACACACCTTCTGCGCAATATACTTCGCCTCTTCAAGTGTGTTCTCAGGCAGTACGACAGCAAACTCCTCACCACCGATACGTCCTATGAGGTCACTTTTTCTAAGCGTCGTCGTGATCCGCTCTACCACATGCCTGAGTACTTCATCACCGACCTGATGCCCATGACTATCGTTCACGTTCTTAAAAAAATCAATATCAAAGAGCACCAAAGCCATATTGTGACGTTTTCGATGTGCCAACTGTAGATAGCGGTCACACATCTCAAAGAAGAAACGGCGATTCGCGATCCCGGTCAGGACATCTGTTGTCGCCTGTTCTAACAGTTTTGCATTAGTGACTTCAAGCTCCTCGGTACGAGCTTTTACCTTCTTCTCAAGCGCATCGTTGAGATCCTCCATCTCATGTACTTTCTCCGCGATCTTGTTCTCAGAAGCGATGTTCATCTCCTCTATCTCTCTGCTCAGACGCAAAGGAGTCCGTGAGAAGAGAAAAGCCAAGGGGAAAGCAAGCAGTAAAAGAGCGACGACGACGTAAAGTAACTGTTTTGCCTGTGCTGCTATCTGTGTCTGCAGACTATAGAGCCTTGGTTTGACGATCAGTTTTGATCTATCATCATTATGCAGATGTGCGATATCTGCAGCATAAAGGTTCTCTAACTCGCAGACACTGTTGTTTAGTATACAGTCGCCACTCTCTGGGAAACTCTTCTCTACCGAAAAACCGGTACCAAGATATCTACTCCAGCTTTTTGAGTGATCTGGGTGAGAGAGGAAATAGCCGTTCTTGTCGATCAGATAGAGATCGTAGAGTGTCGACTCTGTCAACCTCTGTAAAAACTCCTCCATAAACACATTGATGATCAATATACCCTGTACTGTACCTTTAAACGTGACTCTCTTACCAATACGAAGTACAGGCCTGATAGGCAGTTCGATCTCACCATGTTCCATATTGAGATCTATCTCAGAGTACCAGATGACATCATCCTTAAGCGCCATTATCTCAGTAAAGTAATATCGGTCAGACTTGTCCTGTAGTCTATCCTCAGGAAGAAGCAGTGGTCTGCTTTTGACACTTTTACGGTCGATACGAAGCTTTTCGACACCCGACTTATCGATGTACCTCATCTGCATGAACTTACTTGATGATCCCATCAGTGTCAGAAAAAGATCCTCTATACAGCTTCTTTGCAGACACTCATCTGCCAGATATCTCTTAAAATGTGCGGAGTCCTCGATGGAGAGCAGCATCGATCTCAGATCAGCGATATGATCCTCAAACATCCGGCTCCGCTCTGCAAAGGTCTCGACTGCTTTCTCGATACTGTTTGCCTTGATACTGAACTCTTCCATCTTGTAAGTAAGAAGAAGCGCCGTACCGCCTATAAGTACACCAAAAGCTATCAAAGCCAATAAGAGTCGTATTTGAAACGTCAACATATGAACATTATATAGCAAGCAGATAAAATGTGTCTAAAAACGTATATCAATATTTTTAATAGTGAATCGCTCCTAAACACTTCCTGAGCAGTGTGGATCTCGCTATGATAGCGTCATCACTCCGAAGGAAGCGAATGAACTCCCCGTACAGCTTTGCGACACGTATCTTCCTTCTTTTCATCGCGATCTTGCTGTTGATCTATTTTGCCAGGATGTTCAGTCTGCCTGAGAGTTGGGGAGAGTATGGCTATTATCGCGGTGACTACATCGATGAAGAAGCCTCCAAAGCTATGGTCTACAGTGACGACGACTCCTGTCAGTCATGTCATGAAGAGGTCTATGCCATAAAGAAAGAGGGTTCACATAAACGACTCTCCTGTGAGATGTGCCATGGACTGTTAAGTGAGCATGTAGAAGGTAAGAACAAGATAGGCGAACTCTCTGTTGAAAGAGGTGCTGAGCAGACGAAGATGTGCATGAGATGCCATCAGAGAGTCACCGGAAGACCGGAGAAGTTCC
>JAUWRZ010000310.1 GCA_030610325.1 Sulfurimonadaceae bacterium
CTGGGTCTGGTCGTCAGTTTTGAACAGGCGATCGACTATGTCTGGGAAGAGGACGGTGCTACAGAGAACAGTGTCCGTACCCTTGTCTGGCGCCTTCGTAACAAACTTCCTACAGACATCATCAAAAACTCCTCAGGGGTAGGTTATTACGTAGAGGATTGAAGAGTAGTATTATTTAAATGTATAGACATAAGATCTACTCTACTATGGTGATCTTTCCGAGTTCTCTCTCAAGCTCACTGTAGCTCTGCTGATACTCAAATGCCCGCTTCTTCGAGGTAGCCGCTTCTTCCATCCTACTTGCCGTAAGTTGCACGGCTTCTATCCTGAAATTGGCACTTGAGCCTTTGATGCTGTGTGCAAGTCTTGCGATCTTCTCCAGGTCGTCATCTTCTACAGCTTTTTTAAGCTCAGGAAGCTCCTGTCCCATCTTTTTGATAAACACCTTCAACAACATCATAAGCTGCTCAGGAGCAAGCATCAGCTCTTTTAAGAGTCTTGTCTCATCTATGCCACGTATCTTGCTGCTTCCAGCTTCTGCATCTACTGTCGTATAGTCTTCGCGCTCCTCTTCCAAGAACTGCTCGAACACTCTTTCAAGCTCTATGATGATGATCGGTTTTCCTAAAAAGGCATCATAGCCTGCCAGCAGTCCACGCTCTCGTGCACCCTTGAGCACATTTGCCGTCAATGCGACGATCGGGACATGCCTGGTCCCATTTTCCACTTCAAGCGTGATCATCGCCTGCATCGATTCAAGACCACTCATCTTTGGCATCTGCTCATCCATCAAGACCATATCAAATAGCCCTGTCTTGAACAGCTCAAGTGCATCCGATCCATCGGCGACTACCGTATACTCCAGTCCATAACGATGTAACAGTATCTTGATCAGCTCCTGGTTCGCCACATTATCCTCTGCGACAAGTACCGACCCCCGGAAACGACGCTGTCTATGATGTTCAACACTTTTTTGTCCATACATATCTGTCAACTGCAGTGCTTCAAGAAACGTGTTGTAAAGTTTGGAACTGTAGATAGGGAAGAAGAGCGGTGCGATATACTTGATGCTCTCATAAGTGTCATGCAGATCTTCCATCATCGCGATGGCTGGTATCTCATCATCAATGATCCGCTGTCGTAATGCACTATCTATCTCACTGTCTATAAAGAAGAGCAGGTCATACTCCTCACCCTCAAGATCATTGACGATACGTACATCAAACTCCAGAAGTCCGCAATAACGTTTTAACAGTGTGATACTCTCAGACTCCGCTCTTTGTTGCAGAAGTACCATCGAGAGTCGTTGAAATGGAGTCGGGTCAAAAACAGCCACCCTACCCTGTTTACCTCTTGCAACCGGCAGTGTCAGTGTAAAAAGACTGCCCTCACCAGGCGTTGATTCCAATTTGATGACCCCATCCATATGTTTTGCAAGCTGCAGACAGATAGAGAGTCCCAACCCTGTACCACCATAGAGATAACTACTGCTATCGTGTGTCTGTAAAAAGGCATTGAAGACCTTGGCATGGTCCTCTTTTGCAATACCGATCCCATCATCACGTACACTGATCTGCAACAGGTCATCGACACAACTCACCTCCACTTCGATGACTCCCTTGACGGGTGCGAACTTGATCGCATTACTCAGGAGATTTGCGACGATCTGTTTGATACGAAGCGGATCTGATATCAGCTCATCAGGGATATAAGGGTCGATAAAGCTCAACAGTCTGATCTGTTTCTTATCTATTTCCGGCATAAAGAGTTCAAGTATCTGTGCGAGCTCTTTATGCAGATCAAAGACCCGGTGTTCGATCGTAAACTCACCATTTCTTAATTTGGAGAAATCAAGGATATCATTGATAATACTCAACAAGTTCTCCCCACTACTATGGATGATATCAAGATATTTTTTATGCTTAGTCGATCTCACCTCATCTTTAAGCAGTGTGACAAAACCCAAGATAGCGTTCAACGGTGTCCGTATCTCATGGGACATGTTCGAGAGAAAATGCTCTTTTGCCTGGCCTGCATCTACAGCTTGCTGCCTTGCATCGATCAGTTTTGTCACCTCATAACCGATCGCCATATACTCTACGATGTTGTTGGCAGGGTCGACGATAGGGACAATAGTCGAGTCAAGGTAGAAGTACTCCCCATTCTTCTTACGGTTCTTGATGGTCCCTTTAAAGACCTTCTTATCCATGATCGTACTCCAGAGGTCTTGAAAGAAGAGCTCTGGCATCTCGGGATGCCGGAGGATATTATGTGACCTACCTATAAGCTCATCCCTGGAGTAACCACACAATTTGACAAGATTATCACTAGCATAGGTGATGATACCGTTCATATCTGCTTTAGATACATTGGCACCTTCATCGATGGCGTTCTTATATTCATTAAGCAGTGTGACACTTTTTTCCAGCTCCAGCTCTTTTTGATAGATGCGATCAGAGTACATCTTCAAAACACCCGTGAAGTTGCGGTCGAAGACATCACTTATCTCATCAAGGACCTTACGTGTGTCTATGCCTGTGTCATAGGTAAAATCAAGCATCGCCCTTCGAAAATGGCTACAGATGACAAAGAGTTCATCAGCTGAGACATCCCGGTCTTTTAGATAGTTGAGGAAGGTCGCCATGACCGGGCAGTCACCTATGGACTGTCTTCCAAGGATGACACCTATAAAATAGTCAAATACGTTCTCGGCGTAATCTGTAGAGAAGACATCGACCTCTATATGGTGATGATGCAGTATCGATCGCACAGGTCTGTACGCTATCCACTGCACGACGATCTGCTCTTTCGCTGCGATGAACCTATCTGATATAGCCATAAGTACAGGAAGTTCTTTTTTTAACACGGATGTCTCCATATATAGTTGTATTGGAGTATATCACAAGGTCTTGTCTGGAGGAAGGTTCTTAGTAGGATAAGCGGGAGAGATCCCGCTTGGATGTTAGTGGTGTGACGCTGCGACGACTTTAAGCATCTTAAGATTGATCGATACAAATCTGAAAAATTGCCAGATCTTGCAAGTACGAAAAAATCTTGTAGTCGATGTAGGTTTTGGTGGAAAGTAGTCCTGCTTATAGCCTACCGAATTGATGATCTTCTTTTCTGTCTCACTCATAGGTTCTCCTTAGTTATTTATTTTGTTCTTTGATAGGGCCAAAGGCCTACTCTGGGATCAGAGTCCAGCCCGGCTTACATTTAGCTTTATAGATAAATAGGTGATGCAGGATGTGCTTGATCCAGTGGCCCGCAAGACCGACTTCACCGAATGTCAACTTCTGATCACGACCCGTTTCCGGATACTTCTCATAGTCAGGGACGACAGGGAAGACAGTCATCGCTGCTGCAGTACCGTCAAACAGTCCCATACCGGTAGAGGCGACACAAGCTGCACCCATCTCTGCCATAGACGCAGTATGCGTTGGTTCAGCTGCACCGTTTAGCATATCTTTGATGCTCTCTGCGACTGTCTTACC
>JAUWRZ010000338.1 GCA_030610325.1 Sulfurimonadaceae bacterium
CCAAGGATCTCTCCAGCCCGATCGATGTCCATGATGCCAAAGACGAACTGGCCCAGATCGCACTTGCAGTCAATGAGATGATAGAAGCCTTTCATCAAAGCATACAGACTTCCAGTACAGTCTCAAGTACCACTGCTGAGCAAAGCAGTCAGCTCGATAAGGTCATCGATGACCTTGTAGCCAACATCGATGCACAAAAGAAGGAGATATCAAGTGTCGACTCCCTTGTCAGTGATGTCAGCAGCCATCTACACGGTGTTGAAGAAGCTTCTATCTCGACCGTCGAGGACCTTGAGAACACACTCGGTACACTCGACACTTTTGTCACAGAACTCGACAGTGTCGTCAATAATATCGAAGAGGGAAGCAATCGCCAGCATGATCTTGTCAGTAAGGTCAACTCCCTGACCGAACAGGCAAAAAACATCCAGGAGGTCCTTACCATCATCGGAGACATCGCCGACCAGACCAATCTTCTTGCACTTAATGCTGCTATAGAAGCCGCCCGCGCAGGTGAACATGGACGCGGATTTGCAGTCGTTGCCGATGAAGTCAGAAAACTGGCTGAGCGTACGCAGAAAAGCCTGAGTGAGATCAGTGCCAACGTCAACCTTATCACACAGAACATCCATGAGATCTCGAGTGATACGGAGCATACTTCCGAAGCTATGAATCATATCTCATCAGCCGCGCAAGAGCTTAGTACCAATGCACTTGATACAAAAGATCGACTGGCACTCACCAGTGAGAAATCGACAGAGGTGATGAGTCAGAGTACCTATATCGCTACACGGACAAAGAGTCTGATCACCGCTATGGAGACTATTGTCAGTGCGGCATCGAACAATGAGGAGCTGGGTAAGATCGTAGAGCGGATCTCGACGGAGCTTGCCAACGCAGCCAGTGACCTCCAGCAAGAGCTAAATCAGTTCAGGGTGTGATAGTTTGGCACCCTTCTCACCAGCACAGCGCTCTTCGCTAAATAGACTGACACTACTCTATGTCGAAGATGACCTGGAGATACAGCACAGCACTTCACGACTACTCAGACGTCTCTTTAAAGAGCTTTTCCTTGCGTCCGATGGAGAAGAGGGTCTTGAGATGTATGAGCGCTACCGTCCCGATATAGTCCTTACTGATGTTCAGATGCCAAAGATGGATGGACTGAGTATGAGCCGGAGTATACGGTCGATCGACCCCGATGCACCTATCATCATCACCTCAGCCTATCATGACAGTAAGTACCTACTCGAAGCTATCAAAAACAAGATCCATCACTATCTCTTGAAACCTATAGAGTATGATGACCTGAAACAGGCACTGCTGGAAGTCGGTGAGAAGATCCTTCTCAAAAGAGAGCTTAAAGAGAGCCTGCATATCCTCAATGAGTACAAAGCGGCCGTTGACGCCAATGCTTTGGTCACTAAGACAGACGCTCAGGGCGTCATCACTGCTGCCAATGATACTTTTTGCAGTGTCAGCGGTTATGCACTCGATGAACTGCTGGGACAAGATCACAATATCTTCCGACATCCCGATACTCCAATAGAGACCTTTCAGTCACTATGGGCCAACATCACAAACAAGGAGAGCTGGAAAGGAGTCGTCAAGAATCTGGCCAAAGATGGCTCTTATTTTATCTCCGACACCACGATCATCCCTGTCCTGGGTACAGATGGTGAGATCATCGAGATCATCGCTATCCGTTATAATCTTACCGAACACAAGATGACCCAGGAGCGCATGGAGAGACGCGAAGACTATAGTAATTACCAAGAAGAGCTGGCTTTTAAAAAACAGCTCAACATCATCCGCAATGACTTCTACTATAAACTCGATGATGAGAAGATCACTGACACGACCTGTCTCATCGACTCCTACTTCAGACCGCTGGACATCATGTCCGGTGATAGCTACAGTATTCGCTCTCTGGGAGATGATGTCAACTTCTTTCTAGTCGTAGATGGTATGGGAAAAGGGGTCTCAGCCTCCCTCAGCGCTATGCTTTTTACCACCTATATCAACCATCTCATCGATGAGTCCATTCAGCATAAGGAGCCTCTGACACTACGTACCATCACCGAACAGGCTGTCACTTATATCAAGCCCATCTTACTTGAGGATGAGGTACTCTCTGCCCATTTTATCAGAGTAGATACCCAAGAAGCGTTCTTTGAACATGCCAGTTTTGCCATGCCTGCCATCTTGACACGCGACTATAAAGGCAACATCAAAAAGATACCCTCCAATAATCCGCCGATCAGCAAATACGGTAACACTATCCAGATAGATGGAGCTTCGAACAGCGATATCAGACAGACACTGCTCTACAGTGACGGTCTGGTCGAAAACAGTGTCAAGGGTGCTGATGATCTCTATATGAGTTATATCGAAGAGGATTTCGCTAAAGCGCTCACGCGTGATGATATGCATCAGGCTATCGAAGCCCGTCTGGGCCCACAAGAAGACGACATCACCTTCATCATGCTCAGCAGACTTGAGTTTGAGAAGTATCAGATAGCATCGAAGCAGGTAGCCTCTTCCATGCAGGCACTAGATGAGGCGGACCGATGGTATGCTCAGCAGTTAGATGAACATTACCAGGACCCGGAGCTGACTGAGCGTGCAGGGTACGCCTTTACCGAACTGATGCTCAACGCCTACGAACATGGTAATCTGGGTATTAGCGGCAGGCAGAAGCAACGTATGATCGAGAGTGGTGAGTATTGGGATATCTTACCTGAAAAAGAGCAAGGGTGTGACAAAGAGATCCTTGTAGAACTCTATGACATCCATCACCAAGAGCAGCAATATCTAATAACGATGATAACGGATGAGGGAGAGGGTTTTGATACGGCCTTGTTACGGGACATCTTCTACAGGGCCAATAAGTTCCATGGACGGGGCGTCTATATTACTCGAAAGTCCTCTAACGGCATCTATTACAATGCTAAAGGCAACAGTATCTTCATCATCAACACAATAAGGAAATAGGCTCATGACACTTACGACACTGGACTCAAACATCACCATAGATGGGAACATCAAAAGTATCGACGACTTTCAACAGATAAAAAGCACCTTAGACACCATGGTGGACTCTCACACGAAGATAGACTTCCTCATCAGAGACTCAATATCCATGACCTCATCAGTCATAGGCTATATCAATAAGGTCATTCAAAAAGATGGTATCGCTGTCTCTATGCGCGTAGGCGATGAACGTCTTTATAACATCCTCAAGGAGTTGAGCCTTGTCGA
>JAUWRZ010000144.1 GCA_030610325.1 Sulfurimonadaceae bacterium
CTTCCGCTGCAATAAAATAGTAACCTACTACAAAGATCACTAAAAGTAGCCAGCCAAACGGTTCGACCGCCAGGTCTATGGCGTGTGTGCCTTCCTCAACTCGTGTCATCATCTCTCCTCTTGATTAAGATATATAGTGCGCCCCAATGGACGTTTTTCGCTGTATGGCAGAGTCGACGATCGACTTAGCCGTCAAAAGCCGTAGTCTCAACAGACGGCCTATCTCTCCGTTCAACATCGCTTCTATCGCTTCTTTGGCTTCTGAAAGTCCCTGCTGTGTTCGAACAATTGACACATTTTCCCACATTATACGGCGCAATTCATCTTTTTTGGCTTTATCACCATCTAGCTCCAACACCGCATCGAGAATAGGTAGCTCCGTTGGACACTTCGTACTCTCGCAGGTGACGATCTTCTCAGCAGCACGTTTGGCAAAGACAAGCCCTTCAAGCAGCGAGTTGCTTGCCAATCGGTTCGCCCCATGCACACCCGTAGAGGCCACCTCACCGATGGCAAAAAGTCCTTTTACACTCTCTACCTCACCATACAGGTTCGTCTTGATACCACCGATCGCGTAATGGAAAGCCGGTGAGATCGGAACACGTTGTTTGGGAAGGTCAAAGCCAAGATCATACAATTTGCTATGGATATTAGGAAAACGATGCTGAAAATAAGCATAATCGAACTTCTCAAATGAGAGATAGACCTGAAGACCACTCTTCTTCATATGATCGAAGATAGCGCGACTGACGATATCACGTGGTGCCAGTTCGGCCCGTTCATCATAATCCGCCAGGAAGCGGTGACCGGTCTCATCCTCGACCACAGCCCCCTCACCGCGTAAGGCTTCACTTAGAAGCTGTTTTTGCGCCGAGTTGTTACCGACATAGACTGTTGGGTGAAACTGTAACATCTCCATGTTCTCAAGCTCTATCCCCTTCTCGAGACAGATACCCTGAAGGTCACCACTGATCTTGAAAGCGTTGGTGTGATACTCAAACAGAGAGCCCAGACCGCCACTGGCTATGATGACCTGTGATGCACGGATAGAACGACGTTCTCCCTGATAGTCCACCACTACTCCACAGGCCTCACCATCATCGATCAGCAGATCGATCACAGTAGCATCAGCCAACATGGGATGTGGGTTCTGCTGAAGCAGGAAATGGTGCAGATGTCGTCCTGTACCATCACCTCCGGCATGCAGTATACGATCTTGTGAGTGTGCCGCCTCTTTGGTGTAGAGCAGTCTTCCCTCATCGTCTTTATCAAACTCAAACCCGCGCGTTATAAGGTCAGAGACAACGTCCCTGCTACTGTTACTCAAGACCGCGACAGCCTCCTCATCACATAGTCCGGCACCCGCTTCGATCGTATCACGGATATGGACCGGTATGTCTGATTCGTCTCTGGCTGTTGTCACACCACCCTGTGCATAGAAGGTATTGCACTCCCAGGGACGGAGCTTGTTGATGACAAGGACTTTTTTACTCACTGGAAGGTTGATAGCAGCATACAGTCCTGCCACACCAGCTCCAATGATGACTATATCATACTTCATCATCTCTCTTTTTCCTGTCCCGATGATGGCGATGAATAGAAGGGATCGTCCTTATAACCACAGCCAGCCAGGCTTAACAGGGCTGATGTTATAATCAATACATGAAAAACAGTACTCAAATACTCTCTCATCTACAACATCGACCTCAATTCTCAAGATTATCACATCACGCCTGTATCCGAAGTGTACAGAGGCTTTTCCCCCCTCACCTTCAGAGAATGATCCGTTTCGGATATATCCGAAACGGGATCCTTTTTTTCGTGTTCAGTCACCCAGGCGCAAAACAAGAGTTTGATATTATAATAGATTCGATAAAGACTCCTTTAAAAAGCTATCCACCTCAGACCTGTGCATCATCGTCTTTCGATGACATACGTGCTTTTGTCAGCCATAAGCGACCGACGTCACCTTCATTTGAACGTCACACTGCTATAGATTATCAAGAGCGTTCCAAAGGTACATTCAGCAATCATACCACTAATAAGAAGGTCCATGATCTCATCGAAGAGATCCGTCATAGTATCCATGATCGAACAGATTAGAGCACTACCTCACTCTCCGGGAGTCTATCAATACTTCAATACTGAAGGTCGACTTCTTTACATCGGAAAGGCAAAAGACCTTGCCAACCGTGTCAAAAGCTATTTTCGTCTCACCCCCACACTAGCACCTGCTCCCAACCTCTCACTGCGTATTCAGAAGATGCTCTCCGAGACAGCATCCATGCACTATCTCATCGTACCGACGGAGCATGACGCCCTGATCCTTGAGAACTCACTGATCAAACAGCTTAATCCAAAATACAACATACTGCTTCGTGATGACAAGACCTATCCCTATATCTATATAGACCTCAATGAGCCCTATCCACGCTTTGAGATCACACGCAAGGTCATCAAAGGAAAGGACATCCGTTACTTTGGACCCTACTCTATCGGGGCGAGAGACATCCTCAACGCCATCTATGAACTCTGCCGTCTTGTACAGAAGAAAGCCTGTCTCAAAGGGAAGAAGGCGTGCCTCTATTACCAGCTTGACAAATGTCTCGCCCCCTGCGAAAAAGAGGTCCGCCCAGAGACATATCAGGTGATCATCGATGAGGCGTTTGGCTACATCGAAGACAAGAGACTACTTGCCGGAAGACTCAAAGAGAAGATGGCCTTTTATGCAGAATCGTTACGATTTGAGGAGGCCGGGACACTGCGTGACCAGATAGAGCGGATCGAGAAGAGTGAACTGCTAAGCAATATCGATCTGGCAAATGGCAGTGATCATGATATCTTTGCTATCACGCAATACTCAAACAGAGCAGCCATCGTACGCCTTTTTATGCGCAATGGTAAGATCGTCTCCCAATCACATGACATCCTCACTGCCAATGACGGCTTCGATATCGACGAACTCTATGAACGGACACTGATGGAGTTCTATGGTCATCAGAGACCTCCTGTGATCGCACCTATCTTGATAGCTGATGACTTTACAGCACGCGAACTGGTCAGTGGACATCTTACTCAGCTTTTCGGTAAGAAGTCACATATCATCCATCCACAAAGGGGCATAAAGAAGAAATTGACAGATCTGGCACATACCAATGCACAAGAGCTGTTAAGAGAGAAAGGGGTGAAAGAGGACCCTCTACCCAGAGCACTACAAGAGCTTTGCGAACTCGAACGGACTCCTTATCGTATTGAGATCTTTGATAACTCCCATATGTCCGGACAGGCAACGGTCGGAGGCATGGTCACCTTTGTCGATGGAAAGTTCGATAAGAGCAGCTATCGCCACTATCATCTCGAGAGTCGTGATGAGTATGGCCAGATGCGTGAGACTCTGACTAGAAGGATAGAGAGTTTTGAGAAGAACCCTCCTCCGGACCTCTGGATCATCGATGGCGGGACGACTCTGCTAAAGCTTGCCCATGATCTTCTTCACTCGATGGGGACCACACTTGATGTCATCGCTATCAGTAAGGAGAAAGTCGATAGCAAGTCCTATAGGGCAAAAAGCGGAGCCAGTGACCTGATCCACACCAGTGATAAAAGTATAAGACTTGGTAGAGCTGATAAGCGCCTGCAGTGGACACAACGCCTCCGGGATGAAGCCCACCGTTTTGCCATCTCTTTCCATAAAAAGACAAAACTCAGGCTCGACCGCCAGAGTAAACTTCTAAATACCAAAGGCATCTCTGCCGCAAAAGTCAAAAAACTCCTAAACCATTTTGGCACATTTGACGATCTATATCGTAGCAGTGAAGAAGAGATAGCTTCTTTACTAAACAGACAAGATGCACAAAACATAAAAAAGATATTTAAATAAGTTATATTTAGTTTTTTTTATGGTATATTTAGTCTTATTCTGTAGAAAGGTCTTTAGATGGTGCAAAATACTACCAATGATGAAGAGTACCTTTTTGAGGGCCAGGTCATTATAAGTGAGACTGATCTTAAAGGACTTATCACCTTTGCCAACAGAAAGTTTTGTGAGATCTCCGGTTACTCAACACAAGAATTAGTGGGACAGCCACATAACCTCATCCGCCATCCGGACATGCCACGGGCTGCTTTTAAAGAGATGTGGGACACGATCGAGCATGGTGAAGTGTGGCATGGTGTAGTCAAAAACCTCAGAAAAGATGGACGTTTTTACTGGGTCTCGACTGAGATCGCACCCATCAAAGATGACAAGGGCAATATTACCGGTTATATAGCTGCACGAAAACCAGTCGGACGCAAAGACATCGATGAGACAGCAGCTATCTACAAAAAGATGCTGAAAAACGAGAGAGAAGGAGTTTGAGTGCTGATCTATAACCAAAATAAAGAGTTTGTCGGTATTGATGACGAAGACCTACGACTTTTAGGCTTTTCATCTCTTAGTGATCTGCTTGCAAGATGCAGTGATATTGCAGAACTGTTCGTAAAGAAACCTGGGTATATCCATGATTTCAAGAACTTTCAATGGATAGACTTTGTCCTGCATGCCGATGCGGATGTGTCTAGAGCGATCGTCCGTACAGGGGAGAAAGAGTTTAGCTGTGATATCGTCATCAGGCCTTTTCATCTCACACAATCACCTGATGATGAAGCCTTCGCTATCTCTCTCCAGCATATTCAACCACTTGGACTCTCCATAGGTGAGACACCTGTTCAATCATACTCCGAACCTCCGGCACCAGAACCTAAGGTCGTAGCACCAAGTAGAGCTGAACCAACTGCTGTAGAGATCCCGACACTTCCAGATGAGATCTCGACTTTCTCAGAAGAGTCCCTGTCTCATGATGAGACACCAACACTGCCTGATATCCAAGAGGAGCCACTATCCACACTCGATGAGACGATCGAGACGGATCTGCATACTCAGCCTGAAGAGGAGTATGCAGACCTGCAGAGGCCATTGGATATAGAAGATGACATCTTCTTGCAAGAAGAGCCTGTCATAGTAGAAGCAGAGCCTGAAGCGATCGATGAACCTGTTCTGCCTGAAACTCCTGTCACACCTGAAGAAGAAGCCTACCTCAGCAAACTGGAGACATCTTCGGATTATGTGTTCGATCCACATGTCGCAGCTGATGAACTTGGACTACCTGTCGATCTTATCGAGGAGTTCATCCGGGATTTCATCCAGCAGGCTCATGATTTCCATGACGAGATCTTTGAGTCCTCAGCAAAAGAGGACTTTGATAATGTCAAGATACTTTCACATAAACTCAAAGGTGTCGCAGCCAACCTCCGGGTAGAAGATGCCTTTGAGGTACTTACCATCGTCAATGCATCACATGAGCGGACAGAGATCGACACCTATTTAAAGGTGTTCTATGAGAGCATCGCCAGACTTGAAGGCAAAGAGGTGCCTACTACAAAGCCGATCTCTCCACCTTTGGAACCGGCTGAGCTGGACCTACCACCTATAATACCCGAAGAGATAGCAGATATCTCCTCACAGGGACCAAAAGAGTCTCTCGATGATGATATCTATGCATTTGATGTCCTTGACAGTTCGCCTCATCCAGAAGCAGATGACAATCGTCCATCCTCTGAGGAAGATGACCTGTATGCCCTTGAGGAGTTGACCGCAGAAAGTACTTATGTCCCACCAAAAGTAGAGACATCTGCAAGCTTGGGATCAGAAGATGATGGACTCTACCCTTTTGAAGCCCTTGATAAAGAGATAGCCGACCAGGAAAGTCCTTCTAAGAGTGATGATGAGCATGTACTTCCACCGATGGACATGAGCCTGCTTGACGACCTTGATGATGAAGCTGTCACTCAAGAAGAGCTCCCTATACATACACCTGATAAGCTTGAAGACGATGACGAGCATGTACTTCCGCCGATGGACATAAGCCTACTTGACGACCTTGATGATGAAGCTGTCACTCCAGAAGAGCTCCCTATACATACACCTGATAAGCTTGAAGACGATACCGAGCACGTACTTCCACCGATGGA
>JAUWRZ010000507.1 GCA_030610325.1 Sulfurimonadaceae bacterium
ATGGACTTATAGCCGATCTGGTCACTCGACCAGGTGAACCCTTTGTCGCACTGCGCGCAGATATAGATGCGCTTCCCATCGAAGAACACACAGACCTTCCCTATGCCTCACGAGAGAAAGGAGTGATGCACGCCTGTGGACATGACTCACATACCGCTATCTTACTCGGCAGTGCCATGGCACTGAGTCAAATACGTTCAGAACTCTCTGGAAATATCAGGTTTATCTTCCAGCCTGCCGAAGAGATCACTGAGGGTGGAAGTTCACAGATGATAAAAGATGGTGCACTTGAAAATGTCAAAGCCATCTTCGGACTTCATGCCTACCCCTATCTGCGTACTGGACAGATAGGCTATAAATATGGAGTCATGCTTGCCTCAGCCGATACCTTTGAGATCGAAGTGTTCGGAAAGAGTGCTCATGGTGCCAGACCGCATGAGGGTGTCGATGCCATACTGGTCACATCTATGATCGTCAACTCTCTCAACCACATCGTCTCCCGGCAGATAGACCCTCTACACCCAGCTGTCATCTCACTTGGTACCATAGAAGGAGGTAAAGCAGCTAATGTCATCTGTGACCACGTGAAGCTTCGGGGCACTGTCAGGACCGTCAATCATGATATCCGTCAGCAGATCCCGAAGATGATGGAGATCAGCATCAAAGGGACCTGCCGTTCTATGCGCGCGACTCACCATTTTCAGTATGATTTTGGCTCACCGGAAGTCACCAATGATGATGCTATGGTCGACCTTCTTGTAAGTGAGGCAAAAGAGGTCCTTGGTGAGACCAATTGTGTCCATCTTATGGACCCTGTTATGGGTGGAGAGGATTTTGGTCGTTACCTTGAACTTGTCCCCGGGGCTTTCCGTCTTGGTACCTGCGACCCGGAGAAAAAGACCTGCGTATCACAGCATAACAGCCGTTTCAATGTCGATGATGATGCTCTTATATACGGCATGAAGGTGATGACTACTACAGTACTAAAAGCGATAGAAGATGCGTGACAAGATCTCACTGAGTATCAGTAATACCATCGATATCAAGCTGGCTTATACTGTCTTTGACTACCTCCAGAAACGGCTTGATGGCTATGACCTGAGCAATATACATAGTGCTTTTGTAGAACTGCTTGAGAACATCATCATGCATGCTTATGAACGTTCCTACGATATAAACCTTGTCATAGACTTCCTCATCAGCAGCTGCCAGCTGAGAATCGACATAGAGGATAATGGTATACCCTTCGACTTCTCACACTACCTTAGCGAACCGATCGATCACAGCGCCCCTCATGACAAAGGTTTTTACCGTATCTACGATCTTGTGGACCGCTTTTACTTGACACCTCTGCCCAATGAAGGCAAACGTTTTACCCTGCTGCTATCATTTGACCGCTGTTTTGACATCAAGACAAGTAAGGCTATCGAAGAAAAGATCAATAAAGCAAAAGTCCTCCGCTCACTGACTGTCCGCTCTTTTGTCGTCGGTGATGGTGACGGTATCGCCAAGCTGATCTACCGTAACTATGACTATACTTATTATAAACATCTTTTTTACGAACCTCATGAGGTGCGTCGAGCCAACAAAAGTGGTGAAGTCCACTCCATCGTCGCTATCTACGAAGAGCAGGTCATCGGACACTTTGCTCTCGTAAGGACACAGTTCTCCAATATCGCCGAGATAGCAGTTGCCACGGTGGACCCACGTTATAAGAAGATGGGCATCATGAACAAGATGTTCGACTACCTCATCCAAAAAGCACAGGAGCTTGGTTTTCAAGCAATATTTGGTGAAGCGATCATGCTGCACCCATACAGCCAAAAAGCCAACCTATCCCATGGGATGACAGAGTCTGCCATCATAC
>JAUWRZ010000439.1 GCA_030610325.1 Sulfurimonadaceae bacterium
GCCATACATCCAGCCATGGACAGTCTGTTCACCCTCTTTCGAGATGATGGCGATAGCTGCCGTGTAGTGTGCATCAGACTCATGTACACCTTCTGCTTTTACAGCTTCTACAAGGGCATAAAGGTTATCTTTATCGGTAACATCCGTCCCTGCATAGCGGGCACTGTAGATGCCTGGTGCACCATCTAGGACATCGACACTTATACCGCTGTCATCCGCAAGGACGATGGCATCATCGTCGGCTAATGCCGCATAGACAGCTCTCGCTTTTATCAGCGCATTACCCTTAAAGGTATCTGCGTCCTCAATGATCTCGAACGCATCCATAAGCTCACTATAGGGTACCACCTCAAAATCACTGCACATCGCTTTGATCTCTCTCACTTTTCCACGGTTTGACGTAGCTAACACTAATCTCATCACACTTTCCTTACTGCAATCTTTAGTCGTTCAAAGATCGTCGGTCTTAATATCTATGACCACTCTAGAGTATTATAATTGCGCAATTTTATCCAAGAGCACCTAAAACTATAAATGGTGCCTCTGTCTTGAGGTCTTCGAATGTTTAAGAACGTAATGCCCCTCTCTGCCATCTTGTCGATGCGCTTTTTAGGCCTTTTCCTGGTCTTGCCGGTACTCTCTATCTATGCCATGGGCATGGAAGGTGCCACTCCACTGCTTGTCGGTGTCATCGTCGGTGGTTATGCACTGACTCAGGCACTGCTTCAGGTACCGTTTGGGACGATGAGTGACCGGATCGGTCGTAAACTTACCCTACTCATAGGGCTTGTGATCTTTCTCATCGGTTCTGTCATCTGTGCCCTAAGTGATGATATCTATATGTTGATGCTTGGACGTTTCCTACAAGGTGCCGGAGCCATCGGTTCTGTCATCACGGCTATGATCAGCGACCTGGTCCCTGAAGAGGTACGTGGCAAGGCGATGGCCATGATGGGTGGTTCTATAGCGATCAGTTTCGCGTTGGCGATGGCACTTGGACCGGTACTCGGCGCGGCGTACGGGGTAAGTTCACTTTTCTGGATCACAGCCGGTCTCTCAGTCATGGCGATGCTCCTGCTTTTCACCAAAGTCCCTACACCGCCACGTATCCGTCACATCTACCACAAGACAGCCAAGATGTCCGATATCCTCAAAGACCCAGACCTTCTGAGCATGATCATCATCAACGGTATGCAAAAAGGCCTGATGACCATAGCCTTTGTATTGATCCCTATCATCCTCGTCGACCCACAGCACGGTTTCGGCTGGGAAAAAGCAGAACTCTGGAAGGTCTATGTACCGGCAATGCTCTTCGGACTTGTCGCTATGGGGCCTGCTGCAGTCTTTGGTGAGAAGTATAACAAGCCAAAAGAGATCTTCCTCGCCTCAATACTGCTCTTTATCACTGCCTTCTTATTGATGGGTTACGCTACGACAGATGGACTCTTTATAGCCGGTGTCATCAGCTTCTTCATCGGTTTCAACATGATGGAACCTCTGGTACAGTCTATGATCTCCAAGTTTGCTAAAGTACATAAAAAAGGTGCAGCACTGGGTATCGGAAACTCTGTAGCGTACTTTATGACGTTTATTGGTGGTACAGTCGCTGGTCTTTACCTTGATTTCTCAGATCGTCAGACACTGGGGTTGACACTGGGTATCATCGGTACGCTCTGGCTGCTATGGACACTCAGACTCAACAACCCGCATAAACACAGCCACCTCTATATCCCTCTCGCCCAGATCGATCAGGAGAAGCTAAACGGCCTCGAACACGAGCATATCGCTGAATGGTACATCAATGAGACAGAAGACATCGCTGTCGTCAAATACCGAAGTGAAGAGCTTGATGAAGAGAACATAAAGAGCAAGATCATCAAATGATCTTTGCGGAAGTCACGCATGACTTCCCGGCTCATCATCTTCGATTTCTACTTACCAGACCACTCATATCCTTATGATCATTTCAACTATGCAAATGACCACTTCTCTCTTTTATATTATGAACAATATCCATGATCTTAAAAATAGATGATTTACTTGTACAATATATCGGACAATTAAGGGGTTCCTATGACTGTCATGTCCTATAGTGAAGTACGTAATCATTTTAAAAGTGTCCTTGACAGTGTTGCAGACAATGCCGACTATACGGTGATAACCCGCAGAGATGCTGAAGACACAGTCGTTATGTCCATGGATTATTTTGAAGGTCTGATGGAGACAGTCCATCTATTGAAGTCACCTGCAAATGCCGCACATCTAGCTGCATCCATCGAACAGTTCAGGCAAGGCAAGACAGTCGTAAAAGAGATACTTAGTGAATAGTAGACGACTTGCCTGGACAGATGCTGCATGGAAAGACTATCTCTACTGGCAAAGTCAGGATGGAAAGACATTAAGACGCATCAACAGGCTCATCGATGCCATCAAGCGAGACCCGTTTGAGGGTATTGGAAAACCCGAAGCACTTAA
>JAUWRZ010000423.1 GCA_030610325.1 Sulfurimonadaceae bacterium
GTGATACACATCATACCACCCTCGCCCGGCTCCATCTTGTTACCATCTGCGTCCATGACTTCTGCGATGATACCCGGAAGCGGGAATGTCGCACAGGCCGGTTTGATCGGTGTCGCACCCGGAAGTGGAGAGATCATATGACCACCTGTCTCTGTCTGCCAGTAGGTATCGACGATAGCACAGTTACTGTTGCCGATAGATTCATAGTACCACTTCCATGCCGGAGGGTCGATCGGCTCACCAACAGTACCAAGGACTTTCAGGCTGCTAAGGTCATACTTGGCCGGTTCGTTCTCACCCATCTTGTGCAGTACACGAATAGCTGTCGGCGCCGTATAGAACTGGTTGATCTTATACTCTTCTACCATCTTCCATGGACGTCCGGCATCCGGATAAGTCGGTACACCTTCGAACATGATAGTAGTCGCACCCATAGCAAGCGGTCCATAGACGATGTAAGTATGACCAGTGATCCAGCCGATATCTGCCGTACACCAGTAAGTATCGTTCTCTTTGACGTCAAAGACCCACTCCATAGTCATCTGTGCCCAGAGGATATAACCCGCCTGATTGTGCTGGACTCCTTTAGGCTGACCAGTCGATCCTGAGGTATAGAGCAGGAAAAGTGGGTCTTCTGCGTCCATCGGCTCAGCTTCACATACCGGAGACTGGTCTTTGATGAGTTCATTGTATGAGTAGTCACGTCCGGCGACCCAGTTGATCTCTTCGTTATTGCGCTCGACGACACATACTTTCTCTACAGGTGTCTCACCTTCAAGTGCTTTATCGACGACTGGTTTAAGCATATATGGCTTGTTCTTTCTATAAGCACCATCAGCCGTGATAACGACTTTTGCTTCAGCATCTTTGATACGGTCACGCAGTGCTTCAGCAGAGAAACCGCCAAAGACGATGGAGTGGATAGCACCAATACGTGCACAAGCCAGCATCGCGTAAGCTGATTCGAGGATCATCGGCATATAGATGACGACACGATCACCTTTTTTGACACCAAAATCGTTTTTAAGCAGGTTGGCCATCTTGTTGACGTTGTAATAGAGCTCAAGATAGGTGACCATCTGCTTGTCACCACGGTCGCCTTCAAAGATGATAGCCGCTTTGTTCTTACGTGCATCAAGATGACGATCGACACACTGCTCAGCGACAATCAGTTTTCCACCTTCAAACCACTTTACGAAAGGCGCATCACTCTCATCAAGGACATTGGTGAAAGGCTCTATCCAGTCGATCTTCTCTTTGGCATAGTGACCCCAGAAACCCTCATAGTCCTCTTGTGCCCAACGGGACAAGTCCTCATACTCACACATGTTCTTGATACGTGCATCTTTGGCAAACTCGCGGTTTGGTTGGAATACTGCTCTTTTTGGTGTCTCTGACATCTTTTCTCCTGGAAAATTAATTGGCGATATGATAACCAACTACTTTTTTTGTTGCGTTAATTGTAGCAGTAATCTTAAAATGTTAGGGGAGTTTCAGCTTATCTGAGTGAAAACAGAAACTACTGTGAAAAGCGGTTACTTCGCTTATATTTTTCTTTGATCATCTCTTCACTTAAGTGCCTATTTAGGTACATTTATTAATCTTTATTAATATTATTAAATACTCTTAAGTACATCATCGCTGTCATTATCGCATCATTGACCGCATTATGCTGTCCCATATTGGGAATATCAAGCTCTCTCATCATCGTCTCAAAGCGTAGATCGACATGCCCCTGAGGAATCTGTCCGATCTTCTGTTCATAATAGAGCCCCGAGACCTCCGTCTGAGAGTTCGGTAGTCTGATACCGAGCCAGGGTCTTAGATAACGGTCGATCATCGCCACATCGAACTCAAGATAGTAACCGACCAAAGGTCTGTTTCCCACAAATCCCAAAAAATGTCTTATCGCTTCGAGAGGTTCAATGGCATGCTCAAGATCACAGGGACGAATACCGTGGATCTCAATGCTCTTCTTACTGATGGCACGGCTCGGCTGCAAAAAGACCTCAAAAGTCTCAGATGTCAATATTCTATTCCCTTTTACTCTAACTGCCCCTATAGAGAGTATTTCGTCACGTTTAGGGTCCAGACCGGTAGTCTCTGTATCAAAGACAACGACCTCATCACCCTCATAAGGCTCAAACAGATAAGCATAGGCCGGGTCTTTCAATCTTGAGAGCTTATACCTTCTTAAGTAGTGCGAAAACATCAGACCACCATGTTCAGATGAAAATGAAAGGTCAGAAACTTTTTAAAGGTATTGACTACTTTAAAGCTGTCTTTGAGAAGATCACGTTCACTTTTACTCAGTTCACGCGGATCGATATAGTCGATATCATGAGACTCTCTATCTCGTTTCAAGCGCTCCTTCAGACGGGTCGCAAGCAGTGTGTCATAAGCTTCTATCAACTCGGTCGAGAAGGCGTTGTCAAATAGACCAAGATCGTTCAGTGCCTTGATGCGTTCAGTGGTGTTGGTCACCATCACTTTGTGCTGCAGGGCCAGGACTCTGACACCATGGACTATTGCGAAGATACCCCCTTTTTTCAGATCAAGCTCATCTTTATGCTGATCTCGGCCTAAGACAAATCCGGAGAAGAGGCTCAGGGGAGTGTCAAA
>JAUWRZ010000244.1 GCA_030610325.1 Sulfurimonadaceae bacterium
AGACTCTCCCCGTTTTGGGTCGCTAATGCAGTCAAAGAGCTGTCAAGCTCTCTGTAGAGGTGGGTGATCGTGTCCCATGTCGATGCATTGAGTGTCATCGTAAACGAAGCATCACTGTTCTTGACATAAGAGTGTTGCAGCTTCTGCTCTGCTGAGGCCATCTTATCTAGCAGTGACGCAGTATCATCTGCTCCTTTGATCAGTGCGCTAAAGAGTCTGGACTGGAGAGTCGTCAGTGCTTTTGCATCCTCGATGGTCGTGTCTTCGAGCCGGACAGGCCAGAGAAACAGCCCGACGAGCGTATAGACTACGATACCAAAGATCGTTATATAGGTCCGTTCCACTCCGTAGATAAAAGCACCCTCGGGACCGCTTAGAAATACCATCATCATCACCATCGCCGTTAACATAAAGACCGTACTGTCACCCTGATAGGCATAGTAGAGATAGATAGTGATCGCGATGACCAGTGATAAGACAAGAAGATAGAGTAAGCGCTCCTGAGGGAAGAGGGCGATGAGGCTCAAGCCTATGGCGGCACCGATCAGTGTCCCGATGACACGGATGATGCCTTTTTGGACGGATTCACCTACTACGCCGGCACTGGCTATGAGCATCACCGTGATCGCGGCTGTATTGGGCTGTGCCCATCCCATCGCCATGGGGATCATAAATGCAAGTGTCAGACTCAATGAGACCTTGATAGCAAACCTGAGCTTAGCTGAGAAAGTGAAAAAGAGCCACTCATCCAGGAGTGTCCTGGAGCTTTGAAAAAGATGGGTCTTTTGGAGTGCTGGCATCAGTCTCTACTCATATAGTCGTGACTATCTTATACCGGCTCTTGTGAAGAGTCTACCAGCTGCTCTTTTGCCTCATCTTCCATCCAGACTGTAAAGAGTTTGTAAGCCAGTGCCAGACCGACTGAACCGACGAAGAGTCCTAAAATACCCGAAAGGATCATCCCTCCGATGGCACCAAGTAAGATGACCAGCATCGGGATATCGACGCCGCGTCCAAGCAGTATCGGTTTTAAGACATTATCGCTAAGACCGACCAAGATGGCATAGATAGCGAAGATCGTCGCTGATGTCGTATCGGCAACAGAGAACACGTACGCGATGATCGGTCCAAGCACGATGAGAGACGGGAGCTGGATGATGCCGAGAAAGAAGACGACAAATGCCCATAACCAAGCGAACGGGACAGCTATGGCCATCAGCCCGATCAAAGCGAGGGTCCCTTGGATGGCTGCAATACCGATGACACCCTGGACCACACTGCGGATCGTCAGTGCAGAGAGCTCTGCCCACTCCACCCCTTTCTCTCCGACCAGACGGCGGGAGATGGTATGGTAGACTCTGACGCTTCCCTCACTGTTGACCAAAAAGAGTGCAGCAATGATCAAGGAGACGACAAACTGTAAGATACCGCCGAGCATCCCTCCGATAAAAGAGGCTGTCTTTCCGGCATATTCGTTAAACTGAGGCTTGAACTTCATCAGTGTGTTTTCGAGGTCTACCGCCGCATTGCTCCAGAGCGTATAGACCTTCTCCCCGACAAGCGGCCATGACTCGACACTCTCTGAGGGTGGCGGTACACTCAATGTCCCTTCTCTGAGGTCTTGTGCCAACTGCTGCGAAGAGCCGATGACTGAGTCGGAGAGCATATAGGTCGGTATCAGCAGAGCACTTACGGTAGTGATCGTTATGAGGGTGATGATCATCGTACGCTTGCCCTGAAAACGTCTCTCAAGCTTTCCTACCAGGGGTGAGAGTGTCACCGCGATGATGATCGCCCACAGCACCGGGATGATAAACGGTCTGACGATCTCCAGAGCATAGTAAAGGATAAGTCCCAATAGTACTATCTTTATAAAGATCTCGATCGCAAGAGCGACTAGCTCTTCTTTGCTCATGTCTGTTGTCATCTATCTTCCTTCTTTTGTGATGTTAGGGTGAGATTTTTATATGGTGCAAGTGTAGACAAATAACATGGAAAAGACAAGCGACTTCTGTAAGGGCTTGTCTATTGTCATAGAAGGTGTTTACGCTTCGATGGAGTCATGCCCTTAAAATTGAAAACTGACTCCGAGAAGTGGTCCTGAGAAGTCGATATCCTCGATAAGCTTGGAGTCAGAGAGTCTATAGGAGAGATGTCTATAGCTGAGGATGACATCACCCCATCCAAAACGATATCCCAGACCGGCACTTGCACGCCATGTCAGGTCGGAATCGCCTGCTCCGATATCGAAGTGATAAGGGATATACCACTGCTTGTTGATATAGACTGATCCATCTACACCGACGACCGTGTCCCAGAGATCGACACTCCCAGAGAGGGTGATGCCTCTAAGATCGATATTGTTGCTTGAGCTGATCTTCTCTTCGGCAGAGAGGTAGACATAGCGCAGACCTGCGATGAGATCGACTCTGACTAGTTGGCTATTGACGACGTTGTAGCCACCGTATGCTGCTGCCATCCAGGCATCTATGGAGGCTTCTGACTTGATGTTGGTGTCAGGCAGTCTTGGTCTCTCAGTAAAGAGATCGGTGTCATTGTCGTTGGACATGCCCAGATAGATGGCATCGATGATGATGGAGAACTTATCTTTTCGCCCTTTATACGTCCCCATAAAGACCATGTCTATGGAGTCAGCGACATTAGTCGTAGCCTCTTCTCCTCCTGATACCGGGTCTTGCTCAGGGATGGTGTAGGTCAACTCTGCTTCGGGGATGCCTAACCAACCGTAGATCATGACCTCGTGCTTCCATGTGCCTGTCTCCTGAGTGATCGTTGGGGCAGGAGTGGTCTGCTGTTGTGCTGCCTGTGTAAGTGTGCCGAGCAGGATAAAGGTAGATAATATAGTCGTTGTCAAGGTAGATAGATGTCTCATATAGTTCCTGATATTGATAATTATCATTTAGTCTATCATAAAAGCAAAGGTCTCCATGGCCTATTTTCCCGATACACTAAAGAATTTGTATCAAAGATAGTCCTATCTATCTTCTTTTCTAAAAGTTCAGTCGATAACCAGTCATAGTCACTGTCTCGATGTCGAGATCAGGGAGCTTTGCCTTTAGACGGTAGAACAGCTGTCGTCTAGTCCCTGATGAGACATGATCGGCTGGCCAGATCTGCTCATCGAGATAGGTGAATGAGACCACTTCCCCCGGCATGTTTAACAGAAGTAAAAAGAGTTGATGCTCCTTAGCTGTCAATGCAATAGGCTCATCATCTCTGAGCAATCGCCTCTGCTCATCATCATAGTGATAGCCTTTCCCCAGATCTAAGAGAGAGAACCTCTCGCACTCATATTGATAACGGATAAGTCTATGCTGTACGATAAGCTCATCTTCACGAATGGGTCTGATCCGATAGCCGATAGGTCTTAGTCTCGAAGCTCTTTCGAGCATCTTATCATCACTCGACGAGGTAAGAAACAGTATAGGAGTCTGATAGAGAGCATCCAGTTGTATGGCGACATCGATACCATCGATCTCTTTACCAAGTTCAATATCGGTTATAAGAAGATCTATATCTATATCATGTGCCACTTTCAACGCTGCACCGGGCTCGTGTACCAGGTGGACATCGGCACGGCAGTGGGTCTGGATAAATCGACTCAGGTCTGATGAGATGACCGATCGATCTTGTAAAAGTAAGATGTTTCTCAAAACATATCCTCGTTTAAGACCACAACTCGAGATCAGAGGTGTGATCGGATCTTTTTCCATGAACGGATATAAAGAGGCCTTTTCTGTGGCGGTCTGTCACTATAATTGATATCAAGGTCCACTCAAATGATATGGTCGTCTTGTACTATTGTCGACTTTAGTGTCTATCTTTTCTATGGGTAGATAGTAACCTATCTTTTATGATCTCTGTTAACAGAAAAATGCGGATTTATGTTATTGATGTTAATATTTCATCAATGGTCTATGTGGTCACTCTCCACAGAAAGGTCTTAGATCTATAAAGGGCACTATGACAGAGACACTTTTTCCTGCCGGGACTATTATCGATCATGTAGGTATTGACCTGGAGATGATGCGTCACTATACATCGAAGTGGGGTGTTGAACGGGAGCAGACAGAGAAAGGGCGCTTCTCTGCATCGATACTCTCGGTCTATACATCCAATATCCAGCTGGGGTATGCCCACTATTCACATGGTGTATTGCGAAGAGGTGATTTTCCATCTGGTGCC
>JAUWRZ010000413.1 GCA_030610325.1 Sulfurimonadaceae bacterium
ACAGCGAAGATGCTGCTCTCAAAAAGTAATGATACGAAACTGACATTGCTCTACCGACTGCTCCGTTATGAAGATATCGATGTACGTAAGATCAGGGGGATCTATCTTGAGGATGGACGTCGTAATCAGGACCTTACCTCTTTATTGGAGGTCTATGATGGAAAGCGTTGGCAGCTTTTTGACCTCGAAGAGGGGAAGATCCCCAAAGCGGAGAACTTCTTTATCTGGCAGCGCGGTGGTGTCTCTATGCTGGATGTGATGGGAGGAAAGGGATCCACTATCACGTTCTCTGTGAACGAACATCGTGTCCCTGCGGGTCAGATCGCGGAGCATGAGTCGATGATAAAGCAGGCAGCCCTGATGGACTTCTCGCTCTTCTCACTGCCTACATCACAACAAAACGCCTTTAAGCACATCCTCCTTGTCCCGATGGGAGCTTTGGTCGTGGTCTTTTTGCGTATTTTGATCGGGATAAAGACTTCGGGTACCTTTATGCCTATTTTGATCGCGATGGCCTTTATGCAGACCAGCCTGGTCGTAGGCTTGATCATGTTCGTAGTCATCGTAGGGATGGGCCTGGTCATCCGCTCCTATCTGAGTCATCTTGACCTGCTTCTGGTGGCGAGGATATCCGCGGTGGTGATAGTCGTCATCGCTATCATGTCGCTTATGAGTATCGTCAGTTATAAATTGGGGATCAATGAAGCGCTGACCATCACCTTCTTCCCTATGATCATCCTTGCCTGGACGATAGAACGTATGTCTATCCTCTGGGAAGAGGAGGGCCCGGGTGAAGTCTTTATGCAAGGGACGGGTTCTTTGGTCGTTGCGACACTTGCCTATTTTGCGATGAGTAATGTGATCGTGGCGCATCTCACCTTCAATTTTCCGGAGCTGTTGTTGGTCGTACTTGGTATCATCATCGTGTTGGGCCGCTACAGTGGTTACCGTCTGAGCGAACTGATCCGTTTCAAATCGATGGTGTAATATGTTCTTCGGTCTGATAGCCAATCCCTTTAAGCTAAAGAAGCAGGGTGTGATGGGGATGAACCGGCGAAACGTGAAGTTCATCTCACGGGTCAACTCACGCAGGAACTTTCCTTTGGTAGATGATAAACTTAAGACTAAGCTCATTGCCCAAAAGGCAGATATAGCTGTTCCGGTCCTGTTGGACACTATCCGTTATCAAGCGGAACTTCGAGACCTGCACGGTCGTTTAGAAAAGCATGCGAAGTTCGTCATCAAACCTGCGCAGGGAAGTGGAGGACGTGGCATCCTTGTCATCGTCAACCGTGATGGCGATCACTTCATCAAACCCAATGGTGACTATCTTGAACTCGACGATATCCATCGTCATATCTCAAATATTCTGAGCGGACTCTACTCACTTGGCGGTAAATATGATGTAGCCATGGTAGAGGAGCTGGTCGAGTTTGATCCGGTCTTTGACCGTTACAGTTATGAAGGGGTCCCGGATGTCCGTGTCGTGATGTACAAGGGTTTCCCCGCGATGGCGATGCTGCGCTGTTCGACCAAAGAGAGCGATGGTAAAGCAAACCTGCATCAGGGTGCCGTCGGTGTTGGTATAGACATCGCTACAGGTCGGGCCCTTAATGCGGTACAGCACGATAAGCCAGTGGCAACTCACCCTGACACAAAGTCCGGTTTCTCCGAGCTTCAGGTCCCTCACTGGGAGAAGATCTTACCCCTTGCAGCTTCATGTTATGAGATCACTGATCTTGGATATCTGGGGGTCGATATCGTCCTCGATAAAAACCGTGGCCCCCTTATCCTGGAGCTTAACGCCCGACCTGGTCTTGCGATACAGATCTCCAATGCGGAGGGGTCCCTTCCACGTTTTGATCGGATAGACAAGCAGGAACCGGGGATGAGTGTAGAGAAGCGTGTCGCTTTCTCTGTCAAGAACTTCGCCCGCTTAGCGATAAAAGATGAGCTCCCACTTGACAGTGTGAGTGGATCACGGGAGTAGATGGGTATAATAGCGGTTATGAAAAATGATTACGCTGCAATAGCCAAAGAGACTTTGGTGATCGAAGCCAATGCTCTGTTAGACGCAAGTAAGCACTTAGGTGACGAGATCGGCTTAGCTGTCGAGATGATCTTGCAGTGTCGGGGTAAACTCATCGTCACAGGAGTAGGAAAGTCGGGGCTTATCGGTGCCAAGATGGCCGCGACTTTTGCTTCTACAGGGACAGCGAGCTTCTTCCTGCATCCGACAGAGGCCCTTCATGGCGACCTGGGTATGATAGGAAAAGACGATCTTGTCCTGGCTATCAGTTACAGTGGAGAGAGTGCCGAACTTAGCTCGATCTTGCCGCATATCAAACGTTTCAACATCCCTTTGATCGGTATGACCCGAAGCTTGTCATCGACACTTGGCAAGTTCAGTGATATCGTCGTACCTATTCATGTAGAGAAAGAGGCCTGTCCTCTCGATATAGCTCCGACTAGTTCGACGACACTGACACTGGCGCTGGGTGATGCGCTTGCTGTCTGTCTGATGCGGGCGCGTGACTTTCAAAAAGAGGACTTCGCCTCTTTTCATCCAGGTGGTTCACTGGGTAGGCAGCTCTTTGTCAAAGTCAAAGATATCATGCGCAGTGATGATCTGCCTGTTGTAGCGGAAGACACGCCGGTAAAAGAGGCGATAGTCGTCATCAGTGAAGGTAGA
>JAUWRZ010000333.1 GCA_030610325.1 Sulfurimonadaceae bacterium
AGAGCATCTCCAACAGCACACTCTCGTGAGCCAACATCTTCAGAAGGCGTTTGACGTCTAACTGCATCCCCCTACCCGGCCCGCATACTTAAGATCGCACTCACATCGATGTCCTCGTTATACCGGACAAAGCTACTGTCTCTCTGCTCGCGGGCATAAACAGTCATCCTGTCGGCCAGTTCATTGCCTTCCAGACCGGCATGTGCCTTGATATGTGTCAGAGAGATCTTGCTTTTTATCTGGTTATAGAGAGCGTAAGCGGTCTGAATGATCTCCAGGTTTTTGATCTCTCCACCCTTTTTAGTCCACCCCTTTTTCTCCCAACCGATAGCCCAGACCTTGATGCAGTTGATGGAGTACATGGAGTCACATTTAATATCTACTTTATTGCCCGTTGCACTCTCTTTTTGCGCGATAAGTAGAGACTCATAAAGAGCGTTAAGTTCAGCCGTATTGTTTGTTCCCCTGCGCTCATAGAGTCCATACCAGAGTTCAGAGACCTTACCGGCTCTATAGATAGCGACACCCGAACCTGACTCACCCGGATTGGGAGAGCATCCGCCGTCACAATAGATGGTCACATCACCACTGACAGCTTCTTGCTTCTCATCTTTTTTACTCTCATGCACCGGAGGAGCTTTTCTAAACTTCTGCAGCGCCTTATAGTTCTTGATGATCTTCTCTTGATTGACCTTCGTCGTGATGCCTTTTAACAAGACAAAGAGTTCTGCTCTCGCATCCGTGACACTCTTACCAAGTGCAAGCTCATGCCATAACACTTTTTTATCTATATCTATGTCAAGTAAGAGCAGTTGATTGTCGCTTATCTTCGCGGGATCGTCTACACCTAAGGATAAGAATCCCTCACTTATTATCTGCATGGAGTGCCTTGGTCAGTTTTGGGAGAATTGTAACATAGAAGCACGCTCTGAGCTGAAGTATGAGGGACTTTTGGATGCAGATCAGCACAAGTCTTAGAGATATATCAAAAAGAGTGATAATGCTCAGATGCCAGTCAATAAGCTAAAAGAGATTAGTTACAATCTGGCAATCAATTTAAAGGCAGATATATGTTTGAACCGATCAATGCGCTTGGCGGTCCTTTGGAACCTTGCAGTCTAGACCCGCTTACCGGATTTTATAGAGATGGTTCATGCCAGACAGGCAGAGATAATCCCGGTGTCCATGCCGTATGTATCTACGCTACTGAAGAGTTCCTGGCCTATTCAAAAGCGGTAGGTAATGACCTCTCTACGCCCATGTCTCAGTACAACTTCTCAGGTGTCAAAGCGGGAGAGAGCTGGTGCCTCTCCGGCCCCCGTTTTGCCCAGGCTGTAAAAGATAGCAAGGCTCCACAGATCTTCATCCACTCCACCCATCAGGCTATGCTTCGACTCGTCGATATTGAGACATTGAAGGCGTATGCACTCGATCTGTAGAAGCCGATAGACAGATCAGTTCACTTCGACCTGATCAAACTACAGAAAAATATATTATACTTCTAGCAGACTCGACCTGACGCTTCCAAAGCCATATCTTCGAGACATAGAGAGGTATACTATTGCAACGACACATCGCGATCTTCGGTGTCACCGGTTATATCGGTACCAAGACACTTATAGAGCTTTATAACCGGGGAGACCGAATCACTCTCTTCGCACGTAATGTAAGAAAACTTCATTACCTCAATGATGAGTTTGAACTGCTACAGGCTAAGGGTACGACTCTGTGTATAGTCGAGACGGCTATCGAAGATCAGCACTACGATCTCATCAGAGATGCACTGAGAGGAGTCGATGCCGTCTATTACCTTGTCCACTCTCTCAATATAGATCATGGAAGTTTTCTAAACAAAGACAATCATATGGCTGACCTCGTCGCTACAGCTGCAGATGAAGCCAAAGTAAAACAGATCATCTATCTGGGCGGGCTGGGATCTGATACTCAGGACACACCACTTTCCAAGCACCTCCAGAGCCGCCATGAGACCGGAGATCATCTGCGCAGCTTCCATCAGGCCGTTACCGAGTTTCGCGCCGGGATCATCATTGGCGAGGGGTCTGCCAGTTTTGAGTTGATCCGCTCACTGGGGACCAAACTTCCTCTTATCCCTGATCTTGGGAAAAAAGAGGGCTACTGCCAACCCATCTTCGTCAATGATGTCATCGCATATCTGCTTCATGCTCTCTTGGACCCGCGCTATTACGGCAAGATCGCCGAAATAGGCTGCAATGAAGTCGTACACTACAGTGAGATGATCAAAGTCTATGCAAGAAGTGTCAACAAGAGGCATATTGTCTCGATCTCACTACCATTTGTAGATGTGCTGCTTACTCCAGGTGTGATAAGCTGGTTCGCCTCACGTCTCTCCGGCATGCCATACATACTGATATACCGGCTTGTAGAGGGGACTTACTCCCATGCGATCGTACATGATCTTCCTGTTAAAGCTATTGATCCTCTCTCAACGATCTCCCCACTGCCTTTGGAAGAGGCTATGAAAATCGCAGCCCAACGAAGTGAAGAGGGATTTATCAATAGCCTCTGGTCGACTCCTTATGAACTCTCCGTGTTGAACAAAGAACGTAAAAAACAGCTTTTATCTCTGGGTTCACAGGAGACTGACGGGCTTATCTATGATTAGTAAGTCAAAAAGATCCCGTCTGAAAAGATCGAGGAGGTCTTTAGAAAAGTAAAAGATATCGGTGGGGAAAATGGCTATTACTCCACACCGTGGTTCTGGAAGAGCAGAGGCTTTATCGACAAACTCTTAGGCGGCCCCGGACTCAACCAGTGGTTACGACGATCGACTAAGCTCCTACGCGTCGGTGACCGCATCGACTTCTGGGTCGTAACGTTTTACAAAAACACTCCACGCCATAAGGTACTTCGGCTTAAGACAAACATGAAGACACCGGGAACTGCTTGGCTGCAATTTAGCATAGAACAGCCAGAGGGAACTCCTCACGCACTGTTGACACTGCGACCCTATTTCGACTCCTCCAATATTTCTGGATACCTATACTGGTACAGCCTCTTTTTCATACATAAGATGGTCTTCAGACAGATGTTAGAAAACATCTCCAGGACTTAGATATCTGTATCTACACTCTATTCTTACATGATCTGATCCTAAGGAGACCATCTTTTGCTATTACTTCAGCAGATCAAGGAGCGTCCCATGCACAGACTGTCTATCATCGCATCTAATATTGCGAAAAGTGATGCAGCCATTCACGATAACGACAGATGATATTACACATCCCCCTACTCCAATAC
>JAUWRZ010000530.1 GCA_030610325.1 Sulfurimonadaceae bacterium
CAGCAGTACTATAAAAAGAGAGTCTCTTAAAATGGTATATCCTTCTTTATCTTCTCAAAGATCCGATCTTATTCATCATGCACAAGAGATATCACAGCACCGACGAGGAGCAGATGCTTTTATGAGTATGCTATCTGGAGCAGTCATGCGTACTCGAACATGCTCGGGCAAAAGGCATCTAAGGCCCCTGTAGCGGTGACTACAAGCACTCTTTTAACACCCTCTGTCACATAATATGGATCTAATTGTGTGAGTATAGCGAAAAGGCGCAAAACTGTTAATTTATATTGCCTTTTAGAGATAATTGACGAGTGAAAGCCCTGTAATACGGCTTACAGTCGAAAGCATGGCCTCATAATTGAGTGAAAGCTGCTGCAGGCGCAACGCCGACTCAGCGAGATCAGTGTCTATGGTATCTGAACGCAATGTCATACTACTTAATATCAACGTCTCATTACGCTCATTGGCAGTCTGTAGTGCTTGAGACTGTCCACCTGCTTTCGTATGTTGACGAACGACGTGGTCCAGGAGGTCATCGATCATCTGTATCCCAGGTTGTATGCCTCCAGTCCGGGGGTCACCACTATCGGAATCAGCATACTCTTTTCCCTCTCGAACCGAACGGATAGCGTCATCGATACTAGCGAAGAAGTCTGTTTTAGGATCACGCAGCGTCAGAGCATTGTTGGCATTGAAAAGAGCGACAGGGCCATCATTATTGGAAAAATCCTCACTGTTGTCATCATAAAGGGAGATCGAGGCAGATGAGACAGGGTCACGCTTCTCTTCGAAGACGATCCGGCCATCATGGGAAAGCTCTACCTCAGATACTCGGTCTGCTGTCTCTACTGATAACTGGTAATCTGCTCCAAGATCAGTAGGGACTTCTGCATTGACTGCCATGTTGATGACGTCCATCAACTGACGATAAGTCATATCATCTGCGACTGTCGCATTACCACGACCATCTGCGACCTGATAGGTCACACCGCCGCCAAGATCGACTACCACTGGGTCCACTGCCGGATCAGCACCAAAGTCTATATCTATCGCATAAGGTGTCACACCATCTCTCTGCACCCCTTCAAGATGCAAGTCTGCGTTCATCGAGGAGAAGACCTCTGAGAGCTTCGTAGCACCTGTGGCAAAACTGTTATCTGCTTTGACGATCTGTGGGACGTTCGATGCCAAGATCGCACCATCTTGGGTAAAGCCGGTACGGTCATAGACCGCCTCTTCCGGTGCACCCACTATAGCTGGAGAGGTAAACCCGCTTTTCATGAATGCTTTTACCGGTTCACCGAGAATGCCCAAGTCATCAAGGTCATCTACAGTCGTACCGGTATTGCCCACGATATGAAAGTCCAGTTTGCTTGAGCCCTCAAGCTTGTCAGCTATGCGTATCTGTCCACTCTCATCAAGAGTGACATCGACCTTTCCTGCCCCAAATGCGTTCTCTATGGCTCCAAGAAGGTCTTTGATGCTATCACCATCGTTGAGTGTTATCCTCTCTTTAACGGCATCACCATCATGCGTCATCCCACGGAAATAGAAGTTCTGTGCAC
>JAUWRZ010000079.1 GCA_030610325.1 Sulfurimonadaceae bacterium
AAGCGATTTGACGATAAAGCGGTAAGGTAGACCACCGGGGTCAGATGAGGCTTCAAGCTGAGTCAGACTGAGCATGACAAAGTCGAAGCCCACATAGATGATAAGCAGCGAGAAAGGGATGATGAAAAGGAGCGTACCAAAAAAGTCGACATACGCTTTTGTCTTCTCAGAAAACCTGTCATAGAAGATATCCACCCGTACATGAGAACGTTCTCGCAGTGTGTATGCGATTCCCAGCAAGATCACTACATCAAAAAGGTGCCATTCGAGCTCCTGAAGTGCGATGGAGCCCGAATGAAAGAGATAACGTACACTAGCATCATAGAGTACGAGCAAGATAAGCAGTGCCAGGACCAATGCGGTAAGGTTGCCGACATGTCGTGTGAACTGGTCGAGCCTTAGCATAAAGCAAGACCCCTGAGCACTAAGGAGTGCTTAGATGAAGTTTGGTGCATCGTTGGCAAAGAGGATGATATCACCCGCTTTTGTCTGCTGTCCGAGGACACTCTCCAAAGCACTCTTATCCTGAAGCATTATCTTCTGCGAGATCTTCAGATGCTTCTCAAACATAGTACTGTTAAGGGCACCTGTGATGATAGCGATATCGAAGACCTCATCGATCGCTTCGATAAGCTGCAGGTTCAGCTCTGCCGTACTCTCCACAAGACCCGGAGTGACGATGACTTTTCGTCCTTCATGCAAAGAGCACAGACGTATGCCTTCGAGCATACCGTCTATGTTTCCGTTATAGCCATCATCAAGGATGATCTTGCCTCCGGCATCGATACGCTGTAGTCTGTGTTCGACACTGTAAAGCTTCTCTACACCTCTTGCGCAAGCCTCACGGCTCATCCCCAACTCTGCAGCGACAAGGACCGCAGCCTCTATGTTGATGGCCTGAAAACCACCAAGGACTTTCGTATGCAGATGCAGCGGTTCGCCACCAAGAGTGATATTAAAGTCTGTTCCCTCAAGTGTCGCCTCAAGTGCTTCTATATCATCACCAAAATGGATCACCTTCTCATGCGGCTCATCCGTCACGGAGCTGTGGACAAAAGCACGTTCGAGTCTATCAGACTGCATGATCTCGAGTTTGGTCCGGATGATGTTCTCTATCGTCTTGAAATACTCCAGATGCTGAGGTCCTACCTTACCGACGACTACGATCTGAGGATGCAGGAACTGTGCGATGGTGTAGATATCACCCTGCTCTCTTGCCCCTGCTTCACAGATGTAGATATCGGTATCTTCGGGCAGGTTCTCATTGACATCACGGATGATACCGCCGATGGTGTTGACACTTCGTGGTGTCGCATAGACCTTTTTACCTGGTGCAAGCATCTGCGCCATAAAGTTCTTCATACTTGTCTTACCGTAACTGCCGGTGACTGCTACGATAGTGAGATCTTTCATCTTAGCAAGTTTTCTTTTCGCATCTTTTTTATAGATGGCGAAAAGGTACTTCTCTACCAGCGTACTGCCGATGTAAGCGACTGCCAACGGTAAGAAGACACCATAAAGACCACAGCTGCCCTCGATCGTACAGATCACATCCTGGAAAAGTGTCAGACTCAGCAGCAAGATCAGAAAACGACGTACCCGCCAGGTAAGGACCAGCTTCTTATCCAGTTTACGATGCCAGATGATGATCGATGGCAAGATGGCGAAATAGAAGAAGATCGGGAAAAAACGGTCCGTCGTATAGTAGGCGATGAATGGGATAAAGAAATAGACAAGGTGCCACCAACTCTTATGGTGACGTAAGATGACACGCTCTATCTTGTAGTCATACCACTGAAGGTTCGTGACAAGGTACCATCCCAATGTCGTGACAAAGAGTACATTCGTGACAAAAGCTAAAAGTAGTTCATAATCCATACTTAGTCCCTACTTTCAAGGACGATCGTCTCTATCTCTTTAGCCACTTCTATCTCATGCTTTAAGAAGAAGTAGTGATCACCTTCAAACTCGACAAGACGCGAATCATGGATAAGCTTCTTTATCTTGTGCGCATCCTTTAGAGGAGTCGCTGTATCACTCTTGCCCCAGCACAGTAGCGCCCGACCGCTATAGGCAGCGAACTGCTCGGAGAAGTCCTCATTGACCACATGCTTAAAGGTCTTATACATCGGTTCAGAGAGTGCCTTCGCATCATCAGCGACAAACTTATTACGTAGTTTGGAGAGACCTACCCCTTTAAAAAGTTTGAACAGACCTATCTTCAATCGCACCTTCAGCGATTTCGACCGGCGAATACCTGCTGAAGCGATCAATACAAGTATATGCGGGTTTAACAGCAGCGCGACCTTGCCTCCAAAAGAGTGTCCGACAATGATCGGATCATGGTTAGCATTGATCTGTGCCAGGAAAAGCTCCATGATGTTGGCGTAGTCCTCGGTAGTGAGTTCACGACTGCAGGTACTGTTCCCAAAACCTGGAAGATCGACATAGACATGACGAAAAGCTTTAAGCTGCCTGCCGAACACATCTTTCATAAGTCCTTTGTTCGAACCCCATCCGTGTAAGAAGATAATAGTCAGACTGGCTGAGGGATTAAGTATCTCGTAACTGATGTTGAAAGTGTATTGTTGATACTGAATCGACTTGAGTGCCACTATTTTCCTTTAGCTACGTTGATGGAGTGGATATAACGGTAATCGACTCTTGGCATCTTTTTAGAGGGAAGATGCTTGATAAGCTCTCCGATGGCCTTGTTGAAATCTTCGAAAAGGTAGTTGGCCATAGAGCCAGGTACCGGATTGACCTCGTTTAGATAGACCTCATCATTGATCAAAAAGAAGTCACAACGGATCAGTGCACCTTCAAAAAGCCCTTTATAGACTCGCTCGAAAGCGTGTCGCATGCGGTTGACTGTCGCCTCATCGAGATCTGCCTCGTTAACAGAAGCAGTACGGGAGAAGTCAAGGTACTTCTTCTCAAAATCCAGGAACTCGTTCTTCTGCGGCTCTTCGACAATGGAAAATACGATGCCGTCTTTGCCACGATAACCGGCAAGGTTAAACTCTTTTACCCCTTCGATAAAGGGTTCGATGATGACACTCTCATCAAACTCGAAAGCCACATCAAGCGCGTAGTCGATCTCATTCTCATCACGGACCACACTGACACCTATGGAGCTGCCAAGGCGGGCTGGCTTGATGATGAAAGGCAGTGGAGTAGTGATATCGCGGACCTCTTTGGCACTGAGCATCTCATAGGCTACTGTCTTGACACCCAGCGACTCTGCCAGCCATTTTGTATAACGCTTGTCATAACTGAGTACTGACGCGGCAGGACGCGGACCGATATAGGCGATCTTGTAAAAGTCCAGCAGAGCGGCAACAGTCCCATCTTCACCATCAGCCCCGTGGATAAGGTTCAAGATCGGCATCTGCAATGTGACTGTGGAGAAGCGTTTCTTATAGCTCAGACCAGCTGCTGCGAGAGTAAGCTCAGGCATCTTCTTATACTCTCCCGAAGCAAACAGTTTTGCGTTCATCTTATCTGCATCGATCAGGTAGAAGTGATGATCTTGGTCACAGAAGATATAGTGCAGATCAAATCCGGTAAGTTTCTCTTTAAGTGTCACAGCACTTACTATGCTGATCTCATGTTCAAAACTGGCTCCGCCGAAAAGTATTGCTAGTTCCAAGGCTATCCTTTTTGTAATTTTTTTAATGCTTCTTTGACCAGGGTAGCAGTATCGCTCCCCGTACATTGCATAAGTGCTTTTGTCACCTGCTCTTTTTTGAAACCAAGAGACTCCAATGCCTGTGCCGCTTCACCTGAGGCTGTACTCTGTGGTGTCGTATGCGCGACAAGCTCCATATCAAAACCACTGAGTTCGACCAGGATGCGTCCTGCACTTTTAGGCCCTATTCCCGGTACACGTTTAAGCCCCGTCATGTCATTTGACGCGATGACAGAGGCGAACTGTGAAGGCGAGAATGTCGAGCAGATCGCCAGTGCCACTTTTGGTCCGACACCACTGATCTTGATAAGCCGTTCAAAAAGGACCTTCTCTGCTGCTTCATAAAAACCGTAAAGCTGCTGAGCATCCTCTCTGATGATATGCGAGGCAAATAACTTGACTTGCTCGCTGCTGATGTTTCCATAAGTCTGCAGTGAGATAAAGACCTCATAGACCAGACCACGTACGTTGATGTGCACTATTGAAGGGGATTTGTGCTCTATTGTACCCTCTATTCCTACGATCATAGAAGTCCCATCTTTTCTATTTTACTCGAGTCGGAGTGAGGTCTACTCACTCCTTTATCGAGGTATTCTGCTATTGCGACGATCATTCGTTCACCGAGACGACTGAGAACGTCTCATTCTCTTTATCTTCGTAAAGCGCAAAGATATGTTCGTCACTATCTTCTCTGGGGACCAAAGTCACCACAGTCTCAGGCTCTATCAACTTAAAATGGATCTCATTGTGACATTGCCACCGACTGTTGTTGACTACTCTCGCATCAAATATATCATCTTGGAGTGCCTTATGACTCTTCACCAGTAGTGCAAGGTGCTCCTCTTTTTCGATAAGGTCCTTTTCCAGTGTCTCCACCTGTGTGTACAGCTGAGTAAACTGCTTATATTTCTTGACAAAAGAGGTCGGCATCTGAACGTTGTTCTTCTTATAGTGCAGTAGACGTTTTTTGAGTTCGATGAACGCAGCCTGGTTCTTCTCTGTCATCGCTTTATATTTACCGACCTCTTTTTCTCCATCGGTAATACTGCGTTTGGCCTCTTTTATCTGGCTCTCGTTCGCAGTAAGTGTCTCTTTACTGCCCATCATGACCAACGGGTCGATGATCAACTTGTTCTCTTCGCCTTTAAGCGAGCCGATCTCTATGCGTTCTACTGCCGTCATAGTGACATGTGAGCCAAGGATCTCCACATTGATGACCCTTGCCCGAATAGTACCGCCAATGGCCTGTGATACCGTCACTTCATCGGCTTCGACCACACCATGTTCAAGTCGGGTGATATGAACATTCTTACCTACTGCCGTACCTTTATGGATGTTGATCGAGATATCATCAGCATAGATCTCAGAGCTTTGGTGCGTCTGACCGCCTATGAGCGCTTTAGCCGCATGAACCTTGGAGTTTGAACCGGTATTTCCCTCGACATTGATCTCCTTGACCTCCACTTCCATACCAATACCGATCGCATCTTTAAAGATATCGGTCTCTTTGACATTGATAGAGACATCCGCATCAAGTTGAGACTCTATGGAGCCTGTAGCTTTGAAACTGATCTCAGTGATATCCATCTCCGTGTTTATATCGTAGACATTTCCCTCGAACGTGACATAACCGCTCTGTTTCGCCCGGTACTCTATTTTATCGTCACTCTCTACCTTTTCGATCTTGTCTGTTATGATGAAGTCCGGTTCATAGATGACTTTTGGTTCGCGTGGGATTATGTACTCACCCCTGCAGTTGCGTCCTGCTTTGCCGATATGGGGTTTGATATACTCTATCAACACTTCCTCTTCGACAGTGCTGATAAGATAACCGCGTTTTGAGTAATCCACACGACCATGATCGTCTTCGCCAAGCTCTTGTCTTTGCTCATAGTGTAAGATGAGTGCGTCATCGATCGTCGTAACAGGCTCTATCCCCTGAGCGATAAGAAGCTGTTCGTTTTTATTGAACGCAAGTCTCTCGCTCTCAGCTATACGCGTCACCAGATCCTTGACCGCTTCACTCATCGGCTCATCAAAGAGATCGACCATCATATTTGCACGGAGCTTCTTTTTGTTGATCATATTGACCAGAGCAGTCTCGATCCCCTCGAAATAGGTGATAGTAGAGCCATCTTTGATGGTAAGGAACACTTTCGTCAATGATGCATTGGCACCGACAGCGAGGTTCAAAGTAGAGAGTGGGTCAGGCTTGCTGGCACTGAAGATCTCGACCTCATAAGACTGCTTGATCTCGAAGATCGGGTTTAGCATCATGTTCTCACCCTGCAGATGAACGACCTCGTCACTGGAGAGCTCTTCGTACTCCGCATCTTTACCTTCTGATCCCATGCGGGTGAAGGTCTGGGTCTCAAGGATATTAAAGTCCAGAGACGCGCTAGCGACATCATTACTGGCGGCGACGTTCATCATCTCTTTAGCGACGTTCTCGGTACGCACTACAATAGGTCTGATGACTTTCTCTTTTATGTTCTCAGGCTTCTCTTTCTTGCTGAAAAATGCCATGACCGCCCTTGTCTCGAATGTGTTGCTTATTTTAATCACTTATTTGTTAAACTTTTGTAAAAAAGCGACACGATACATGTTAAAAGCTATTTTTACAAATAGTATAGGTATTCTCTTCTCCCGTATTTTAGGCTTTATCCGCGACCTGATGACCGCTTCTGTACTAGGTGCGAACATCTACAGCGATATCTTTTTCATCGCCTTCAAGCTACCCAACCTTTTTCGCCGGATCTTTGCCGAAGGAGCATTTACGCAGGTCTTTCTTCCGGCCTTTACCCACTCCAGACATAAAGCTGTCTTCTCTATCCATATCTTTGCCGTGTTCTTCTCCTTCATCGCCTTTATGACACTACTGGTCAACCTCTTTCCGGAGTTCTCTGCCAAAGCGATCGCCCTTGGTTTTGATGAGACGACGGTCTCGATGGCAGCCCCTTTCGTCGCCATCAACTTCTACTATCTTCCCATCATCTTTGCTGTGACGTTCCTGAGCACCTTCTTACAGTATAAGCATCATTTTGCCACCACTGCCTTTGCTACAGGACTGCTAAACCTCTCACTAATAGCGGCACTGATGCTCTCAGAGGGAAGCGAACAGATCGAGATCGTCACCTATCTCAGTTACGGTGTGGTCATCGGTGGTCTACTGCAGCTACTGGTCCATCTGGCCGCGATCTATAAGGTGGGCCTCTCACCTCTGCTCATCGGGGGTGTACGCTACTTTAAAAGAAAAGCCTCAAAGATCCGCCGCGAGAGTCAAAGTTTTACACGGCAGTTCTTCCCGGCCGTCTGGGGTAACTCTACTGCACAGATCTCTGCGTTTTTGGACACCTGGCTGGCAAGTTTTCTCGCCACAGGGGCCATCAGTTATCTCTACTACGCCAACCGTGTCTTCCAGCTGCCTCTGGCCCTCTTTGCCATCGCCACCTCAGTCGCACTCTTTCCAAAAATAGCCCGATACCTTAAGAACGAAGATACCGACAAAGCCCTTGATGCCATCACTAAAGCATTCTGGTTCCTTGCTTTTATCCTGATGTTCAGCTCACTGGGCGGCTTCATACTCGCACAGGAGATCACCTGGCTACTCTTTGAGCGGGGAGCTTTCTCTCATGAGGACACACTCAACACCACAGCGGTACTGCAGATGTACATGATAGGACTGCTACCTTTTGGACTGAGTAAACTTTTTGCCCTATGGCTCTATGCACAGAAGCGACAGATGGAGGCAGCGAAGATCGCTACGTTCAGCCTGAGCAGTAACATCGTGCTCTCCCTACTGTTTATCTCTCCACTGGGGGCAGCAGGTCTGGCACTCGCAAGTACCATCAGCGGCTTTATCGGACTCTTTTTTACCCTCAAAGCTTTCGGATATGCGTACTTTTCTGCTATTATCACACGAAAACGTCTACTGCTTTGGCTCTTTGCTTCTGCTACGTTTACCTTTATCTTACTCATCACAAAGGAACTTATCCATGGTTATCTATGATTCTGTCAGTAGAACGAAACGTGAGTTTATCCCTCTCTCAGCAGAGAGAGTGACACTCTACGTCTGCGGGCCCACTGTCTATGATGATGCTCACCTGGTACATGCCAAAAGTGCGTTGGTCTTTGACCTGCTGCGTCGTGTTCTCAGTGCCAACGGCTACAACCCCGTCTTTGCCCGTAATATCACTGACATCGATGACAAGATCATCAAAAAAGCCACAGAAGAAGGAGTCGATATCACGACCATCACCGATACCTTCACCTCTGCCTATCACCGAGACATGGACTCACTTGGTATAGCGCGTCCTACTATTGAGCCAAAAGCGACCGAATCACTTGAAGCGATGTTCGAACTGATCGACCATCTGCTGGAGAAAGGCCATGCCTATAAGACCACTGCCGGTGATGTCTATTTTGATACAAAAAGTGACAATAACTATCTGAGT
>JAUWRZ010000203.1 GCA_030610325.1 Sulfurimonadaceae bacterium
CATAACGTTCAGGGAACTTAAGGAAATCGACGATCTCAAGGACCTCCTCTTTTGCCTCCTGGGCACCAGCGACATCATCAAACTTGGTATTTGGTTTTTCCGAGTTTATGAGTTTCTTGGACTGTCCCATGCCCAGCATACCGCCACCCATGTTCTTCTGCATCCGTCCGGCAAAGAACATCCAGATACCGATGATGATCAGAAAAGGGAGTAACCATCCAAACATCTCTGTAAACCAGTTTGTCTCTGAGAAACCACTGTAATCGATGCCGTTCTTATCTAATGTCGGGATAAGAGAAGGGTCCTGTCCTACCAATCTCGCTGTATAGACCATCTCTCTTCCATCTGCCATACTAAAAGCACGGATGAAGTTCTGACCTATAGCGACTTTAGTGATCTCTTTGTTCTCGATCATCTTCTTCAGATCCGCATAACTGACCTCTTGATTACGGGCAGCAGTAGATGTACCACCCATCTGACCACTCAGACCACCCTCTTCCCCGATCATCGTCTTAAAGATCAAGATGATCACTATAGAGAAGATCGCAAATGTGATCAACGGGTTTTTGTTAAAGAAATTATTGTTGTTTTTGTTATCGGGATCGTTCATCCAGCGTTTCCTTCTTTGCTTTTGACGACTAAGGTGACCCACTCATCCTGCGCTATGCGTTCGAGTAGTTCCATGTCAGCAAAAGTCTTTAGTACTTTATCTTCATATTTATCCAAGATGCCTGAGAGTATCAGGACACCTTCAGATCTAAGCGCATGTTTAAGGTCGTAGGCGATCATCACCAGGACATCTGCGACTATATTGGCTATGACCACATCGTAACTTCTGTTACGCTGAGTGATCGAACCCTCCCATACCCGTTCAAACACGACACTGTTCTCTTGCGCGTTATGTATGGTGTTAGAGACTGAGACAGGATCGGTATCACACGCATCGGCCACTGCCCCTTTTTTAATAGCTGCGATACCCAGTATACCGCTACCGCTGCCGACATCGGCGACTATCTGCTCTGTCTGGACATAGGTATCGATAGCACGCAGGCATGACGCAGTCGTAGGATGGTGTCCTGTACCAAACGCCAGTGCCGGATCGAGCGCTATGTTCAAAGCACCCTCTTTGGGTGCTTCCCAGCTTGGGTGGATATAAAAAGGTCCTACCTCTACCGGGGAGATGGCCTCTTGATACTGCTTTACCCAGTCTTCGTTCTTCTCTTTACCAAGTTCCAGCTCCAGATCGATCTCCTCAGAGAGTGCTTTCTGAAGTGCTTCGTTGAACTGCTCTAGACCCCATGCGATGGTATCGAGCTCCTCTTCACTACGGACAATAAACCCATCATCCGTCTCTTCAAAGCCTATGGGCAGTGTATCGGCAAGGAAATCGCTGAAAAGGGCATGCTGAGAAGAGGGTCGTACGATAAGCGTATGATAGTACTCTTGCATTATTCCTCTGTACCGAGGACTGCGCCGAGTTTCTCTTTAAGTACCTGAGGAGTAAAAGGTTTTACGATATAGTTATTTACACCGGCTTTAAGCGCTGTGATCACTTCTGCTTTACCACCTTCTGTCGTCACCATGATGATAGGCAAGTCCACAAAACGCTCATCTGCACGGACTTTCTGCACGAGCTCAAGCCCGTTCATCTCCGGCATGTTCCAGTCTGTGATCAACATCCCTGTATCCGGATTGGCATCGAGTACATCCCAGCCTTTGACACCATCTTCACCTTCAAGGATATCTGAGTAACCTAGACGGACCAATGTATTTTTGATAATGCGTCGCATCGTCGAGCTATCGTCAACAACTATTAGTTTCAAACCGCATCCTTTTATCTATGTAAATTATGACAGATAATAACAAAAAGTACATTGCACTTACTTTAAAAGGTGTTTTCGCAGTTAATTCTCCAATGCCGCCTTAAGGTCTATAGTCCCCTCATAATACGCCTTGCCGACAATGACACCACTGACCTCTCCGGTAGCCTTCAGCGCATCGATATCGCTCATGTCTTTAACACCGCCACTGGCAATAGTAGCAATACCACTGGCTCTTGCGACATCTAGTGTGAACTCGACATTGACACCGGTAAGCATCCCATCTCTACCTACATCAGTACAGATGATCGCCTCCACACCGGCATCAGCAAAGGCACGGGCAAGATCTGTCGCTTTCATCTCACTCACTTCACCCCAGCCCTCTACTGCCACATAACCATCAATAGCATCGATACCGACGACGACTGGGTACTTTGCCGCCATCGCCTTGACAAACTCGGGGTCTTTGACAGCTATGGATCCGAGGATGACACGGTCTATTCCCAGGTCCAGATAACGTTTGATAGTCGCCTCATCACGGATACCACCGCCGAGTTCAAGCTTGACACTGCAGTTGGCACGGATCTTGGCGATCTGATCATGGTTGACCGGTTCTCCGGCAAAAGCACCATTAAGGTCGACGAGGTGTATCCATTCGGCTCCCATCGCCTCAAAACTCTTTACAAGTTCCCATGGTTCATCTGAGTAGATCTTGGCACTCTCCATCAAGCCTTTGCTTAAACGTACGGCTTTGCCGTCTTTTAGGTCGATCGCAGGGAATATCGTCATGTTTATATCCTATAGTTCAATAAAGTTTTTCAGTATCTGAAGCCCGTTCTTATGGCTCTTTTCCGGGTGAGGCTGAATACCCAGTACATTGTCATGCGCGACGGCACTTGTGAAGCTGTAACCGTACTCTGTCCGTCCGATCGTGTCGGATGAGTCATCACAGACTGCATGGAATGAGTGTACGAAGTAGAGGTAATGTTCGTCATCAAGTCCCTTAAACATAGGATGCTCTTTTGTAAACATACGGTTCCAGCCCATATGCGGCACCTTAAGCGGATGATCGAACTTTTTGGTATCAAAGGCTTGCACATGCCCTTTGACAAGGCCCAGACCTTTATGCTCACCAAACTCCTGACTTGATTCAAAGAGAAGCTGCATGCCCAGGCAGATGCCCAGCATATAGTTCCCACTCTTTGCATACTTGCGCAGAGCTTCACTCATATCACGTTGATCAAGATGCTCCATCGCATCGCCAAAGGCACCGACACCTGGCAAGATCAGCTTCTCATACTTACTGAAGTTAGCCGGGTCACTCTCTACGACCGTCTCTTCGCCCAGAAGTCTAAACGCATTTCTGACACTTGCCAGATTGCCCATGTTGTAATCAACGATCCCTATCATACGTACCTTTACTTCCTGACCGAGTCAAACTCCGGCCTTTCTTGTGAATTTTATATAGACAGCCATCCCAAACAGCAGCACCGCCACTCCACCTATGAGGAAGATCGCATTAAGTAGTTTTGCCGGATCGGTGATAGCAAACTTAAAGACCAGCATCAACGCTTCGATAGAGAGCGCGATGACGATAGACCCCAGAAAGCGGATCATCGTCCTATGCACATCACTCGAGGCCTTCTCTTCAGAGTTTCCCAACACCTCTTCCTCTATCAAGGTCTTCGAGAGATCGAAGATCGCCAGTGCCAATGTCAGGAGGATCGTCGCCTCAAAGATCGCCTCTATCTCAATATGGCGGAAATCCAGTCCATGCCCCATAAACTGCTCAAGCCCTTTGACGAAAAGAAGCAGTGCGACCGCAGCAAGCACGACAGAGAACAGCGCATAGGTCCCCTCAAAGAAACGAGCCGTCCAGGTATCTATAGCCATCGGATGTGCGATATGCAGGACCTCTCCCAGTGGGATATCAAGGCAGGCGACATAGATGACCTCACCATGCTCATCAAAGATAGGCTGCGAGGCCGTGACCGTCAACTCCTGCGAGATCAATGATGGATAAGGATCCGTCAACGTACAGCGTTTCTCTTTGACCGCACGATAGTAGTAGGCTCTATCCGCATATGACTCGCCTGTCACCTCATCTTTTCTTCCACCGGGAAGAAAAGTCGGTGAGATCTTCACCCCATTCTTATCGAGCAGGTAAGTACCTTCACACTTGCGAAGTTCCGCGGTGATCTTACGCATCTTGCCCATCACTGCATCAGCCGTGATCTCCGGGAGCCGATTGGGAAGGTTCTCCGAAAAGAGGTGGCAAAAGTAGGCGCGTGCGTTAGGACGGACCTCTGAAAACTGCTTTATCTGACGTATGACCATGCTAAGTATCCTTTGACTGACCTACTATAGATGAAGGCCTATATAACTTTTTATGATTATACTGCGAAGTCAGGAGATTTCTACCAAAACCATGACATTTTATAAAGAACATCTCTAAAGATGCTTCTCACTCTTGGGAGGAGCCTTTTAGATGCGCGATTATAGCTAACACTTTGTCTGACATAGATTAAAACTGCCTCGCTATAATTAAGAAAACACAACATCTTGGGTCATCTAAAGATACCCTTACGAGGAGAAGCTGTGATCGGGTTCTACATCTATCTGTTTATCGAAAAAGTCCTGATGCTTTTACCACGCACCTTCCGTAAAGCTTTTTTCATCCGCTTGGCCGACCTGGCATACCTCATAGATAAGAAGCACCGTAAAGTGATCTTGCAAAACCTCCATTTTGCACTGGGTGAGCGCTGCTCACCTCAGGAAGAGGAGCAGATCAGCCGTTACTGCTACCGTAACCTTCTGATGGCACTTCGGCAAGTGATGGAGAGCCGGTACCTGAGTAAAAAGGCACTGGGAGAGATGGTCCACTTTGAGAACAGGGCTATTGTCGAAGATGCTATACAAAGTGCAAGACCCATCATCTTTGTATCTGCTCACTATGGCAACTGGGAGCTGGGTGCTACTGCTTTAAGTGCAGAGTTC